>DITX01000017.1:0-17009 GCA_002422225.1 Gammaproteobacteria bacterium UBA6173 | reverse complement strand
GGCGAAGAAAACCAGGGTTGGACCTATGCCAAGGTATTGTTGACGCATGAGCGCACCAATATTGCTCAAGTACCAAACTCAAAACTGAAACTACGCAAGTTGCGTGATGTTGCTGCCAGAACACCCGATGGTTTCGGGGGCAGTCTGCTGAACAACCCAGTGTTTGCGCGCAAACTGGCCGAAGTCGAGATACAGGTACTTGCGCTGGAATTTGCAGAACTGCGCACGCTGGCGGCGGTGAGTGTGGGCAAAGCGCCTGGCCCGGAGTCATCCATTTTGAAAGTGGTCGGTACCGAAGCAACCCAGTTTATCGACGAGTTGTACATGGAAGTTGCGGCCTATCATAGTCTGCCGAACGTGCCCGCTCAATTTACCGAAGGGTTTGACGGTGAACGTGTAGGGCAGGGATCACTGGCAAACAGCGCTAATGTGTATTTCAACAATCGTAAAAAGTCGATTTACGGTGGTTCAAACGAGATCCAGAAGAACATTATCAGCAAAGCTGTGTTAGGCCTGTAAACGCACACTGGCCAACAACCGGGTCAAGCAAATTGACCGGTTAACTTAAATAGATCGGGTTATACAAGAGGAAACATCGTGGATTTTTCTTACAGTGATGAGCAGCAAATGCTGCAGGACAGTGTGCAGAAGTTTGTTTACAGCCAATATGACTTCGATACGCGACGCAAGATTATCAAGAGTGAACAGGGTTACAGCACAGAATATTGGTCGTTGTTTGCAGAGTTGGGTTGGTTGACGGTGCCATTCAAAGAAGAGGATGGTGGGTTTGGCGGCTCGGCAGTTGATTTGATGGTGGTGATGGAAGAGTTTGGCAAAGGTATGGTGATTGAGCCTTTCCTGGCCACGGCGGTCATCAGTGGTGGATTGATCAGTGAATTGGGCAGTGCTGAGCAAAAGGAAACAATGCTCGCAGCAATCATGGACGGTTCTTTGCAACTGGCGACTGCGTATGCCGAGGCAGATAGCCGATATAACCTTGCCAGTGTTGGCAGCAGTGCGCAAAAACAGGGTGATACCTATATTATCAACGGCAGCAAAGTACTGGTACTGAATGGCCCTAGTGCTGACCAATTGCTGGTGGTGGCCAGAACCTCGGGAGACAAATTTGATCGATCAGGTCTTTCGGTGTTTGTGGTTGATGCCAAGGCTGACGGCGTATCTAGCTTGGCATACACAGCGGTAGATGGGCATCGTGCTGCTGAAGTCCACTTTAATAATGTTGTTGTATCGGCACAGGATCGGCTGGGCGAAGAAGGCAACGCATTGCTTGCTCTGGAAACGGTTGTTGATCGTGCCGCACTGGCCGTCAGTGCCGAAGCAGTAGGAGCTATGGATTGTCTGCTTAAGAAGACCGTTGAATACGCCAAAACCAGAAAGCAGTTTGGTGTGGCGATCGGTACCTTCCAGGCTTTGCAGCATCGCATGTCAGAGATGTTTATTGAATGCCAGCTGGCCCGATCTATTGTGATTATGGCCGCCATGAAACTGGATACTGATGCATCAAGTACCGAAAAGGCCAAAGCCGTTGCTGCCGCCAAAGCGCGCGTGGGCAGAGCCATGCGCAAAGTCGGTCAGGAATCTGTGCAGCTGCATGGTGGAATTGCGGTCACCGACGAGCTGGATGTAGGGCACTACTTCAAGCGGGTTACGGCCATAGAAAATCTGTTTGGCAATACTGATTATCAGCTGGCGCGCTTTGCATCCCTGTAAGCGTGACAGTCGGTTTGTCATTGCGAGGTGATCAAGGCGGTGTTGTGATACCGAGGGGCTGGCTGCCATTGCAGCGCAGCTCCTTTTTTTTTCGATAGGTGCAAGGAAAGACACCCGTGAGTGAGTTGATTTTGGTAAGACATGGTCAAGCGTCGTTTGGTGCGGACTCCTACGACAAACTGAGCACGCTGGGTGAACAACAGGCTCTGTTGCTGGCGCAACACTGGCAAAATCTGGGCGAGCAGTTTGAAGTGGCATACAGCGGTACCTTGCTCAGACAACAGCAGACCGCCGCTGCTTTGTTGTCGCTGGTCAAACAACCTGATCTTCACGTGCATGAAGGCCTGAATGAATATAACGGTGAACCGTTGTTGCGCATTTACCTGCGCGACCACGCTGTTCGCGAGGGTTTTTCCGAGGGTCTCAAATTGCCCATCAAAGACCGTAAATCCTTTCAATTGGTTCTCGAGGCCGCAACACAGCACTGGATCAACGGTAGTTTAAACGCGGCCCAGGATGATCTGGATTTTGAGTCCTGGAAGGACTTTCAATCGCGTGTTCATGGTGCGCTTGATGAACTGATGCAAGCACACAGTGGTGGCGCACGTGTATTGATCTCAACTTCGGGTGGCGTTATCGCGTTAGCATTGCAGCGTGCCTTAAACTTGCCTGATAATCAGGCTCTTGCAACAAACTGGATGGTAAATAATAGCTCGATAACGCGACTGGTCTATGGTCGTGGCAAGGTGTCACTTGGTTGTTTTAATGCCTTGCCACACCTTGAGACGCCACAACTGAAAGACTTGATTACGTTTCGTTGAGTACAAATAAGGGATTACACATGTCACTACTCGATCAACATGTCGATCAGGCGCAGACAGTTCGTGACGGCGAAGAACTGGATCTGGCTGTGTTGCGCGAACATTTACGACCCGTGCTGGGTGCGCTGGTCGACCATCTGCAGGTTAAACAGTTTCCGGGTGGATATTCCAATCTGACGTATCTGCTGAACAGTGGCGATCAGAAGTGGGTGTTGCGTCGTCCACCGTTTGGCAGCAAAGTCAAATCTGCGCACGACATGGGTCGGGAATTCAGAATACTAAGCGCGCTTGAAAAGGTGTTCCCTTATGCTCCCAAACCCATTCATTTTTGTGACGATCATGAAGTGCTGGGCTGCGATTTTTACCTGATGTCGTATATTGAAGGCTTGGTGATCCGTCGTGAGTATCCGCTTGGGTTGAATCTGTCGCCGGCACAGGTGCGGCAGCAGTTTTTTGCGCTGTTTGATGTGCTGGGTGAACTGCACTCGATTGATCTTGAAAAGGCTGGTCTGACAGATTTTGGTAAACCGGAAGGTTATGTCACACGACAGGTGGATGGCTGGAACAAACGTTACGTGGCTGCGCTGACCCAGGATGCACCGGATTTTGAACCGGTGATGGCATGGTTGCGCGACAAAATGCCGGTAGAAAGCGGAGTGGTTGGCATCATCCACAATGACTACAAACTCGATAACGTCATCTGGTCTCTGGATGATCCTATGAAAGTGATTGGTGTACTGGACTGGGAAATGGCGACGGTTGGTGACCCATTGATGGATCTGGGCTGTACCCTGGGTTATTGGGCTGAGGCAGGCGACCCTGAATTTTTCCGACAATACCGAGCCATGCCCAGTGATGCGCCAGGTGCACCGACCCGCGCAGAAATTGTGGCGCGCTTTAGTGAGCGTACCGGGTTAGCCGTAGACAATATCGATTTTTATTTCTGTTTTGGTCTGTTCCGGTTGGCGGGTATTGGGCAGCAGATTTATTACCGCTACGCACAAGGTTTGACCAAAGACCCGCGCTTCGCCAGACTGATCGACAAAGTGCATAGTCTGCGTCAGATGTGTGAACTGGTGATCAAACAGTCAACGCTTTGATGCGCAACAGCCAGGCGTACTTTTATGTAACAGCGATGGTTCGAGCTGGCTGTTTATGGAACCCACTCCTTAGGGAGCCAACAGCAACACCAAGGTCAGAGGCAGCAGAGCGTGGTTGCCGAGCATCTATAACACCAGAGGAATGCCGAGACCACCGTGGTGTTTGAATAAGTAGTGGCCGTGGCAAATACCGATTGCAAGGTGGCATCTGCAGCCAGCCAATAACGTGCAATTAAAACGGCAATCAGATACACACATAGCACTGGCAGATAAAACGCCAGCAAGAATTTGACACCAAAGTTTGTGGGAATATCGGCGTGTACCATGTTCACAAACAACAGGCAGGGGGTAATCAGCTTAAAGGTGAGCCGCGACAATGCCAGTGTTTCTGGTAGTTTCAGACAGGCGCTGCGGGCTGCGACATACCCAGACAGCGCCAGCGCTAAAATCGGGAATATGCCTTTCAGCAAACTCACTCAGCGACCACCTGCAAATGCAGATTTCCAACGCCCTTTACGGAAGATGTAAAAATACATTGCGGATTTAATGATGTAGTCGGCTATCAGGGCGCCGTACACCCAGTAAATGCCCAGTTCTAGATAATAAAAAGCAGTGGTCAGCAGCACTCGCCCAAACAAAAAACCTGCCAGTGTGATGCGCGCTGGGGATTTGGTGTCACCCGCGCCTCTTAGCGCACCGCCCAGCGTGAACTCGATTGACATCATGGGCTGCACAATGGCGACCATCACGGTGAGTGCGACCAGGTAGTCCAGAACCAGAGGGTCAGTAATAAAAAAGCTGCCAATCAAACGGGCATTAATACCAATGACCAATCCAAGTGCGGCCATTGTGCAAAAAGAAATCTTCAGATTGCGCCAGGCCGCTCGTTCGGCTTCCTCGGGTAAACCTGCGCCAAGATTCTGACCGGTCATGGTGGCGGTGGCGATGGCAAAACCCATCCCAATCACGATGGAGATAGACAGGATGTTGACGCCAATGCCGTAGGCTGTAAACGCCTCGGTGCCATACAGGGAAACTACCCACATAAACGCGATGATCGAGACATTATAAATGGACTGTTCGATGCCGGCAGGGACGGCAATACGCACCAGTCGGCGTGCGCGATCTTTCTGCATATAGACTTGTTTTTGCGGCTTGAGCAGCAAACGCTGGCTGCGCCACATCCAGAAAAAGATCACGCTGACAATGGCATAAGACGTGCCGGCAGCCACGGCGGCACCTTGAATGCCCATGGCTGGAAACGGCCCGATGCCATAGACCAGCACATAGGCCAGTACAATGTTCACGGCATTACCAATCGCCGCGATCCATACCGGCGTTAGTGCGTCACCCGCTGCGCGCAGTGCCGCGCTGATCACCGCAAGAAATGAAAAGAACACATTAAAGTAAATCAGCAGTTTGAGATAAAGATCCGCTTCTTCCAGTATCGCACCGGTTAATCCGAAGATGGCCACCAAGGGCGTTGCCAGCCATTGAATCACCACGCACAACAATAAAGAGGCGGCCAGCGTCAGCACGGAAGACATTTTGACAACGCGATCAGCCTCCGCGTAGTTACGGCTTCCCCATGCAAAGGCGACCATCGCCGTGGTGCCGGCAGTAATCGAAAATATGATGAGCTGTACCGCCATATAAATACGATCGGCGGCAATCACAGCGGCAACCGCGTCAGCACCCAGTTCAGCAACAATTTTAATGGCGGCCAGGTGCACCATAGACAGCAGTAAATTGCCGATAATGGTAGGGCCGGCAAGTTTGAACAGGCTGAGTTTTAATGGCGCAGTAGCCACGGCTTGCGCATGCGTATCCGGGGTGTCCGGATTGGACTGTTGAGTGGACATACGGGGTCCGGTGCAGGAGGGTTTTTCAGGGCGCTGAGAATACGCCTCTGCCATGGCTTTGGCAATCATGCGCGCTTATTTCGCAGAGTTGTCTGTGATACGCTTGCTGCGTGAAAATTGGAGGGACAGGCGGAAGAAACTTGAAAAAAAATGCGGCAAAACCTGACGCGGTAAAACACGGCGTATTAAAAAGTGGCACACAACTGGCAAGTGGACTGGCAGATTCGGCCATGGGTCGCTGGGTAGTGCTAGCGGTTGCCTTCACCAATGGTTTTGTGATCATGTCCATCGAACTGTTAGGTGGTCGCGTGATGGCGCCGTACTTTGGCAGCAGTGTGTATGTGTGGGGCAGTATTATCACCGTATTTATGTTGTCCTTGTCGCTCGGGTACCTCTGGGGCGGCCGCTTATCAACACGTCGTCCTGATGTGCGATTGTTTGCCGGTTTTTTTCTGGCCGCCGCATTGCTGTGCCTGCCGATTATCTTTTTTGCCGAACCGGTGATGACGCGTATATTTGTGGCTGTCGAAGATCCGCGTTACGGGTCGCTGATCACTGCAGGGCTTCTGTATTTTCTGCCTATTTGTGTGATGGGCATGGTGTCTCCTTATTCCGTACGTTTGTTGGTGCTCTCGCAAGAAGGCAGCGGTGGCGTGGCCGGCATGTTGTATTTTGTATCCACGTTGGGTAGCGCACTAGGCACGCTGGGCACCTCATTTTATTTTGTACTCTGGTTCAATCTTGATCAGGTCATGTGGGGATGTGTGGTTGCGCTGTTGTGTTGTGGCGCTGCGGTTATGTGGGCACATCAACGTATCAACGCCGTCGCTGCGCAAAACACGTCGGAAAGAGGTGTGTCGTGATGAGAGGGGCAGGTTTTGTGTTGGTGTTGGTGCTGCTCGTCTGGTTTGGGCTGGATAACCGGGCGGTCGCACAGCGCACCATTATTCATGAGGAGCGTTCTCAATACCGTGACGTTGTGGTTACCGAGTTTAATAATCAGCGGTGTATGCTGTTTAATGTGCAGCGCGGCGATATGAATCAAACCTGTATCGATTTGCGCGATTCGCGCCGGATGGTATTCAATTACACACGTATGAGTTTTGCGGGTTTACTGCTTAATCCTGAGCCAAAACGCATTCTAGTGGCGGGATTGGGTGGCGGGACAATTCCAACGGTCATGCGTGAACTGTTTCCCGAAGCACGAATCGATGTGCTGGAAGTAGATCAGGCGGTGGTTACCGTGGCGAAGCAGTTTTTTAATTTTGTAGAGGACGAGCAACTGGTGAACCATGTTGTTGATGCCCGGGTGTTTATTAAACGCGCCGGCTTACGTGGTGAACAATATGATTACATCGTGCTGGATGCCTTTTCCGGTGAATATATTCCTGAACATTTGTTGACCCGCGAGTTTTTAGAGGAGGTCAGCCAGATTCTGACGCCAGATGGCGTGCTGGTGGCCAATACTTTTGCCTCCAGCGGTTTGTATGATTATGAATCAGTGACCTATCAGGCGGTGTTCGGGGAGTTTTTTAACTTTAAAACGGCAGGCAGTGGTAACCGAATTATTCTGGCTAAAAAGCAGGCGCTTCCCTCAGTTGCTGAGTTAAATGCCCCTGCTCGACAACTTTATGAGCGCTTGCGCCCATATGGCATCAATTTGCTCGAGTATCCAGCCCAGCTCACGACACGGCCGGACTGGGATGTGAATACCCGGATTTTGACGGATCAATACTCGCCCGCCAACCTACTTAATTGACCGCTTTGGTTCGGGACTTTTCAATCACCTCGTAAATGGCCATGCCTGCAATCATGGCCATAACAAACACGATGGCTTTGGGCGCGCCAGTCCCGAATGCAACCAAAGCCGGGCCTGGACAAAAACCTGCAAGACCCCAACCAATACCGAACCCCAGATTGCCCATGATCAGGCGTTGATCAAGGTCCTTTTTACCCGGCAAACGCAAAGGCTCACCCCATAATGAGTGTGTGCGCCCTTTTACAAAAGTGAACGCGATCGCCCCAACGGCTATCGCGCCGCCCATCACAAACGCCAGCGACGGATCCCAGGCGCCTGCAATGTCCAGAAAAGACAGTACCTTATCCGGGTTGGCCATGCCTGACACCAGCAGTCCGATACCAAATATCAAGCCAGTTACAAAAGCCGATACAAAGTGTTTGTTCATAAAAATGCTCCTTACATGCCGATCAGATGGCGAATGATGTAGACGGTGACAAAACCACTGAACATAAATGCCAGCGTGGCAACAATTGAACGGGGCGACAGCCGTGATATGCCACAGACGCCGTGCCCACTGGTGCAACCTGAGCCATAACGCGTGCTGATACCGACGATCAGTCCTGCAACAATCAGCCAGGGATAACTCGCGTCAATTTGCATGTCGGGCAATGGTGCCGTCAGTAACCAGGCGGTGGGTGCCAGCACCATGCCAGCGATAAAAAGTGCGCGCCACACAATGTCGCCCTTCTGCGGCGTCAATAAGCCTCCCAGAATCCCGGAAATACCCGCGATGCGCCCGTTCAACAAAATAAACATTGCGGCAGCAATGCCAATCAAAATGCCGCCGGACAGTGATGCCCACGGGGTAAAGCTGCTCAAATCAATAGTCATGCTCTGATCTCCTGATTGCAAAAAATGTCATGAAGTTGGTGGACAATGTTAAGTGCAGGCCCGGGGCTCACACGGTAAAAAATATGTTTGCCATCACGCCGCGTTTCGACAAGTCCTTCGCGACGCAAAACACCCAGTTGTTGTGAGAGGCTGGGCTGGCGAATGTCCAGCCCGGCTTCCAGCTCGCTGACACACATTTCCTGTTGGCTCAGTTGGCACAGCAGCAGCAAGCGGTCCTCATGTGCCAATGTGCGCAGCAGGTTGACTGCATCGCCTGCATTGTTGCGCATCTTTATCATGTCCATAGGTGCTCCTTGAGCCTAGATTACGATTGCGGTGTAAATAATATATTTACAGATATAATGTTTTCAAGTATTTTGTTGCCAAGGTGCAAAAATGGTTTCAGGCACACAATGTTTAAGACCCATTAAACAGGAGAGTCAAAATGAACAGACCATTGGTAGAAGCGTTTCTTGATCGGGACTCCGAGACCTTCAGTTACGTTGTGTACGACAAAAAAGGCGGTCATGCTGCTGTCATCGATCCCGTGCTGGATTATGACCCCAAATCCGGGCGCACTCGCACGCACGGAGCCCAACGTTTGGTAGATTTTGTCCGCGCTCAAAATTTGACGGTAGACTGGGTTTTGGAAACCCATGCCCACGCTGACCATTTATCGGCAGCACCTTTTGTGCGTGCTCAGGTTGGCGGAAAAATTGCCATTGGTGAGCAAATTGTGGCCGTGCAAGCAATTTTCCGCGACGTTTTTAATCTCGAAAAACAGTTTCTGGTGGATGGCAGCCAGTTTGATAAATTATTTGCAGCGGGTGAAAAATTCCAGATTGGTGATATTGATGCTGAAGTCATCTACACACCGGGGCATACGCCTGCCGACATGTCCTGGCGAATAGGGGACGCAGTATTTGTGGGAGATACACTGTTTATGCCCGATGTTGGCACGGCGCGCTGCGACTTTCCGGGGGGTAACGCACACACCTTGTATCAATCCATTCAGACATTGCTGAGTATGCCTGATGATACGCGCTTGTATATGTGCCACGACTATCCCGGCGAACAACGCGAGCATGCGTACCTAACCACGGTTGCGGAACAGAAAAAGCACAACATTCATGTACACGAGGGAGTGACTGAAGAGCAGTTTGTCAGCATGCGTGAGGCGCGTGACAAGACACTAGAAATGCCGAGGCTGATTCTGCCCTCAATTCAGTTGAATATCAGGGCAGGCCAGAAACCACCGGCGGAAGATAATGGTACGGTTTACTTCAAAATTCCGGTTGACCGCCTGTAAACGACAGTCGGTTTAACCATGTTGAGCTTATTCGCCAAGGATGGCTTTTAATCGGGTCATGTCTTTTATGTCGATTTCCCGGTTCTTAACCAGAATCACTTCTTTCTTTTGCAATGACGAGAATACGCGGCTGACTGTTTCCAGAGTCAATCCGAGGTATTCACCAATATCGCTGCGCGTCATGTGTAGAATAAATCGTTCAGGCGAGAGCTGGCAGCGTGCATAACGGGCCGACAGGCTGAGCAGAAACGAGGCCAAACGTTGTTCTGCGGTATAACTGCTCAGCAAGGTATGAATCTGTTGATCCTTAACAATCTCGTTGCCCATGATGGCAAAAAAGCGGCTCTGCAGGTTAGGCAGTTGATGGCTCAAACGCTCTAGCTGAGAAAATGGAATTTCGCAGATAGACGAGTGTTCCAGTGCCATTGTTGACACACCGTGTATCCGGTTGCCGATGCCATCCATGCCAATAATCTCGCCAGGCATATAAAAACTGGTGACGCGACTCTGGCCATCAGGCCCCAAAACGTAGGATTTGAAACTACCACTTCGTACCGCAAACACTGAGCGGAACTCGTCGCGTTGACGATACAGATGTTCACCTTTGCGCAAGGGTCGATTGCGTTCAATGATTTCATCAAGCTGCACTATCTCGCTCTTATTCAACGCAATCGGCAGGCACAGGTCACTTAGTCTGCAGTTGCTACAGCTGATAGCAGGATTATGCGGGCAAGGCCGAGCACTGCTTACAGTGCCGGTGCTGGCCAGTGGCACTGACGCAGGCTGTTTGTTGGTAATGCCAATAAAACCATTCATGGGTTGCTGAGACATAGTGACTCGTGTTCTTGTGTGAATACTGGTTGAACTTAGTGCAGTTTGCCTACGCGTACCGTCATGATATCGCACGAGGCTCCATGCAACACCTTATTGGCGGTAGAGCCGAGCAGCAGTTTCCATCCGGTCGTGCCATGGCTGCCGATCACAATCAGGTCTGCATGTGTTTCTTCTGCCTTGCTGCGGACTTCTGTGGCTGCAGCACCGGCTAACACGAGTTGCCGATCAGAGGCAATGCCGTATTTTTCACCAAAACTCGCCAGCCGCTGGGCGGCAATAGCCATAGCCTCTTCCTGAAGCTTGGTCATATTTATCGCATAAATATCAATTGGGTAGGCTGCTGCCACGGGTTCTACAACGTGTACCAGCGTCAAACGATCAACCTGGTTTCCAGAAAGCTCAATGGCGCGCTCGATGATCTTGTCAGATTCATTGGAAAGATCGACGGCCACTAACACATTTTTGTAGCTCATGACATTCTCCGCCTCATGACATTATTTGGGGGGTATATAAACAATAATTGTTATTGATGACTCAGAGTTTAACCGAGTGCCCGTTAAATGAGAAGCCGTGAGCCGGCTTGTCCATTTGGCATGGATTGCCAAGGCTGTCCGATTGGCTTAATCTGCAATTGAAAACAGTGTTCCAGATGAAAAATATCTATCAAACAGGAACAGAGGAGAATTGCATGTTGTCGGTCAAAAAGATTTTGGTGATTATTGAGCCAGGCCAGGATTCCCAGTTGGCGCTTGATAAATCCCTTCGGTTGGCACGCGCCACCCATGCTGAATTGGAGTTATTGATTTGTGACCACAGCAGCTATCTGGAGGATGGATTTTACTTCGATCCACCGCAGGCAGCCATCCTCAGGCAAGAGCATTTAAACCGGAATCGCCAGCTACTTGAAGACATGGCAACCGTCATTCGTCAACAAGGGTTTACAGTGATGGTTGACGCTTTGTGGGGCAATCCACCTTATCGACAAATTATTCATAAAGTTTTGCAGAGCAAACCAGATTTGCTGGTGCAAAGCACGCGACATCATGAAAAAATTTCACGGCTTCTGTTGTCACATCAGGACTGGCAGTTGCTGCGCTTTTGCCCTTGTCCGGTGATGCTGGTTAAAGATAAACCCTGGCCAAATCATCCCGCGTTTGTGGTTGCTGTCGACCCCGACCATGCCAATGACAAACCCGCCGATCTTGATCAGAAACTCACGGCTGCAGGTCAATTGCTGGCGGGTTCAACCCAAGGGCAGGTGTATTTATTCCATTCCTGTTATCAACCGCCAGTGTCTGGCCTGTATGCGCTGCGCCCGGACGTCGATGCGTATCGAGAAAAAACCGCAGCTTTGCTGGGGAAATTTGGCATTGCGCCAACAAACCTACGTATCGACGAGCAAGAAGTCATTGAGTCCTTGCCAGCATTCCTCGCAGAGCTTGATGCCAGTGTGTTGGTGATGGGCGCGGTCTCTCGTTCCGCGCTTGACCGCTTTCTGGTTGGTAGTACGGCGGAAAAGATACTGGATCTGGTTGATCAGGACGTATTGGTCATCAAACCTGAAGGTTTCACAGATACGGTGAAAAAAGCCACGCTATCGAATCTCTGAGTTTGATTGGCAATGAGCGTTGGTTGATCTGCGCAAGGGACATTGCGGTGGAATTTTGTTCTCGCGCGCTGAAATACGCGCGCAATGTCGCATTAACCTTATCAGAAAAAATTTCGACGCCCAGCTCATAGTTAAGGCGCAAACTACGCTGATCTATATTCGCCGAGCCAATCAAGGCGTACTGGTCGTCTACCAGCAAGAGTTTGGAATGCACAAAGGGCGGTGGTTGCAGACGAATATCGAGCCCTGCCTCCAACAGTTGTCGTACATTGTTGTGCATGGCCCAGTGTACCGGTTTGATATTGTTATGGCCGGGCACCAATATACACACACGGACTCCACGCAGATGGGCGGCTATCAATGCGCCAATCATGTCGTACATCGGCAAAAAATAGGGCGTCATGATCAGCACTTGAGTCTGTGCGGCTGAGATGACACTCACCATCAAGTGATTGAGTTTGTCGAGATCTTTGTTTGGGCCATCCAGAATCAAGCGTGTCCAGATATCGGCGTGTGGCTGCAGGGTATTACTGCCATGAAAGACGGGCGCCTCGTGTTTGCCTTCACAGTATGACCAATCCTTCCAGAAAGCCCATTCTAACTCGTCAACAATTTTGCCTTTTAAACGGAAGTGAAGATCAAAGACACGATCTGGGTTGTGGTCTTGCATGGCAAGATGCCGATCACCAATATTCTGTCCGCCCGTAAATGCCCATTCACCGTCAACAATTAACAGCTTCCGGTGATTGCGCATATTGATATTGAGCGCTGGGGGAAAGAGTGTCAGTGGGTTAAAACGGTGGAACGGAATGCCGAGCCGTTTAAGGTGATGGCCAATTCTGGGTTGCGTCATAAACTCGCCCATGCCATCAATAATCACCTTGACGTCAACTCCGCGTTTTATTGCGGCAGCAAGTGCATCTGCCACCGCCAACCCACTGCTGTTGTGATCAAAAATATAGGAGGCTAACAATACTCGCGAGCGCGCAAGATTGATGCAGTCAATCATGGCAGGATACAAAGCTTCTCCGTTCTCGAGCATCAGTAGGTCTGTGCAGTCGCTGAGCCCTTTGCGAGTCAGGTTCTCGCCGATGTTGGATAGGGGGCGAAAGTGGGTGCCTTCCGGTTCACTGATGGTCTGCAGATCATCTCGCGGAATTTTGACGTGGTAGTCGCGTTGTGCGCGTAGGTGAATGCGATTGATCCCAAAAATCAAATATATCAGCGGTCCCGCGACTGGCAAAATGATGCATAACGCAATCCAGCCAAATGCTGCTTTGGGATCGCGCTTATTGAGCAGGATATGACCGGCCGCAATAAATCCCATCATCAGCCACAACGGCGGCAAAATGTAGAGTAGCAACTCGGCTGCTGACAATGTCTCCATGATCCTTGTCCTTTGCTGCTTGTGCCTTGTGTGGGACAGCGCGTTCAGCCTACTGGTTTTAAAAGACTTACATCGGTCATCAAAGCGCAATGATCCGAGAATTCCCGCCATTTGTCACCCGACAAAATTTGGCAGTTATGGATATCAAAACCTCGCAGGTAAATGCGGTCCATTGGCAGCATCGGCAAAAACGCCGGAAAGGTTCTGGCGCAACGGCCGGTGACGACTTCGTGCGCCTCCTGAACACCCAGTGCCTTGGTGAGCGCTAAATGGGTTGTGCGACGCCAATCGTTCAGATCCCCTGCAATAATCAAAGGATGTTCTGGCGGCACCGTGCGCCTGACATGGTCAATCAAGTGCATGACTTGCAGTTTGCGCTCATGCTCCAACAGGCCCAGATGTATACAAATGAGGTGGATACTGCCTACCTCACTGCCCGCAATGGTGCCGTGTAGAAAACCACGCTGTGAAAAGTTCACAAACGAAGCGTCGATATTGTCCCAATTGATAAACGGCTGTTCACTCAGAATGGCATTGCCATGGTGACCATGTTGATAAATGGCGTTTTTTCCGTAGGCGTGATGTGACCAGACTGTATCCGCCAAAAACTCAAGCTGTGTGCCTGCCGGCCAGTGGCGCACATTTTTCCGGTGATGCTGATTGTCCCCTACAACTTCCTGAAGAAACACCAGGTTGGCCTTGTTGGCGCGAAGATGATCACGAATGTATGACAATACCAGTCGTTTCGGACCCAGAGCAAAACCTTTATGGATATTAAGCGTCAGAATTCTGAACTGCCGGGTGGACATGGGGTACCCAAATAAGACTGGTGCTGGTGTTGAGTTCAGGTAGCAGGATACTCGGTCTGCAGCATGTCCAGCAAATAGCGTGGTAAGGCAAAAGCGGCTTTATGCATGTCGGGCGTGTAATAGCGTGATGTGATGTGTTGGGACATCCAGCGCTGTTTCAGGGTGTCGAGGTCGATGTCTGCCAGTTCAGGGTTGTTAGTCGCCCATGCAAACGTCATCAATCCACCAATATAGCTGGGCACAGCAGCGGTGTAGAAGCGTCTGTCTACAAACAGTTTTGACAGCCGTGCGGCGGTATTAGTCAGTTCACTGGGCTGCATAAACGGTACGCCGTTCTGAGTCACCAGCACACCACCCGGGTTCAGACTGCGCTGGCATCCCGCGTAAAAGTCTTTGCTGAACAAAACTTCCCCAGGGCCAAGCGGATCTGTTGAGTCTGAAATGATGACGTCAAAACGCTCTTGGGTGGTTTGCACAAAATCGAAGCCGTCGCCAACCACAATCGTGGCGCGCTTATCGTTATAGGCGCCATTACTGTGTGATGGAAACCAGGTTTTTGCCAATTCAATGACTGACGCGTCGATCTCAACTTGGGTGACATGTTTGACGGTGTTGTGACGACAGACTTCTCGCAAAATACCGCCGTCACCGCCGCCAATAATCAGCACGCGTTCGGCATTACCATGGGCAATCAGGGGCACATGCGTGAGCATCTCGTGATAAATGAATTCATCGCGTTCAGTGGTCTGTACAACACCATCAAGTGCCAGTACGCGGCCAAATTGCTCGTTGCGGAATATCATCAAGTGCTGATGGTCGGATTTTTCTTCGAGCAGCACCTCGTCAACGCGGAAACTCTGACCATATGAGGAATACAGCGTTTCCGTCCAGCGCCTGTTAGTGGTTTCCTGGGTCAATTGTCTGGTGTCGTCTGAGTCAGGCCACGCAATTGCTCGCCAACGATAATCCGTTCGGGTTTGAATGCGCCCTTCAAGATTGGAATGGCCTTTTCAGGTTGCGCATCGCCACACATAAAAATATCAAACGCAGCGTAGCAGCGCTCTGGCCAAGTATGCACACTGATGTGTGATTCTGCCAACACTGCAACGCCTGAGATGCCGCCGTTAGGGGTGAAGTGGTGTAAATGGATATGTAGCAAGGTGGCGCCGCACTTCTCGACACACTCGCGGAATTTGGCTTCCATGAGGTTTAGGTCAGTAAGATTGCGCGCGCCCCAGAAATCAATAAGCAGGTGTGTGCCAGCAAATTCAATTCCGTTACGTCTGATAAAGTGATCTTTAGCTTCGTCAGCAGCAGGTGCAGAAAAACCTGGCCATTCACTTTCGTTGGCGCTGCTGATGCTCTCACTGGCGGTGTTTGCTTTGAGAGTCTCTTTAATGGAGGAGATTGTGCTCATAATCCTTGCCCCAAAAAAAGATGGCGGTGAACTCATAGTCCGTCAGTGTTGCTGAAGTGCAGCAGTGTCTGTTTGGGCTATTAGCCTCCAAACCATACGTGGTTGGTTTGTTGATGTATCAAAAAAGTACCGTTACCTGACTGTTTCAGAAAGACTGAAATTTGCAGAGGGGGAGGAGTTTAAGTATTTTTGAGGGAATTACAAGCAAATTTCTTGTATTTGCACATGATGCGTATGAATTTGCTGTCACATTACTGATATAAATCAATGGGGTTTAGTGGTAAGTAGGTCAGGAGGCGGCTTTGATCATGTTGCGCGCGATGATGATTTGCTGGATCTGTGAGGTGCCTTCATACAAGCGGAATAAACGCACGTCGCGGTAGAAGCGCTCGACGGCGTATTCAGAGATGTATCCGGCGCCGCCGTGAATCTGCACAGCACGATCAGCGACACGTCCCACCATTTCCGTTGCAAACAGTTTGCAGGCCGCGGATTCGGTGCTGACGTTTTTGCCGTCATCACGCATGCGTGCCGCATCCAGCACCATGCAGCGTGCAGCGTAAGATTCCGTTTTTGAGTCAGCCAGCATGGCTTGGATCAGTTGGTGCTCAGCAATTGCCACACCAAACTGCTTGCGGTCCATGGCGTAATGCAATGCGTCATCAATCAGTCGTTCTGCGATGCCAACGCTGAAGCCCGCAATATGCAGGCGGCCACGATCCAATACCTTCATGGCAGTGATAAATCCATCACCCTCTTTGCCGATCATATTGGCGGCAGGAACACGGCAATTGTCAAAAATCACATCGCAGGTCAGAGAGCCAGCTTGGCCCATTTTTTTGTCGATCGCGCCAAGAATGATGCCAGGTGTGCCCTTCTCCACAATAAAGGCAGAGATGCCGCGTGCTCCCTTGATATCCGGGTTAGTGCGTGCCATCACATTAAATGTATCGGCAACCGGGCCGTTGGTGATGTAACGTTTTGTGCCATTGATAATGAAGTGATCACCATCGCGCACGGCGGTTGTTTTTAATGAACCGGCATCGGAGCCTACATCAGGCTCGGTCAGGCAGAAGCAACCTATCCATTGGCCACTGGCGTATTTCGGCAGGAATTTCTGCTTCTGCTCTTCAGTCCCATCAAACACCACGGCAGCTGAACCAATACCGTTATTGGTGCCCAAAATAGAGCGGAAGGCCGGTGAGGTATGTCCCAGCACCATGGCAACATAGATCTCTTCTTCCATTGTCAGCCCAAGGCCGCCGTATTCTTCCGGTATGGTCATGCCGAACAGGCCCAGTTCTTTCATTTCCTGGATAATTTCGTCTGGTACTTTGTAGTCTTCCGCTACCTGATGTTCGGCAGGGATCAATCGCTCCCGGACAAAACGCTCAACCATATCAATGAGTTGATTTAGTGTTTCCTGGTCTCGAATCATGCTGGGCCTCTTTCAATAAACGTCCGGCTGTCGGTAGTAAAAAATCTGACCGAACGAAAG
>DITX01000114.1:3846-8260 GCA_002422225.1 Gammaproteobacteria bacterium UBA6173 | reverse complement strand
CGCGCAACATCTGGCGACGCGCCACCCGTACCGGATTTGAGTGCCGAGTAGCTGGCAATCCACCAGTTTTCAGCGGGGCTGCGCTCTGAAACGCGCGCGGCCTTTGTTCCGCGTGCTGCAGGGGTAGGCGCCTGTAAGGATGCCGTGGGCAGTGCCGATGCCGGATCTGATGTCACTTGGTAACAGATGTTTGTGCACTCAGTAGCCCAGTGTTTGAGGACTTCTTCCGTGCGCTCTGGCGGCAAAACCTCGCCTGCCGCCATCAGATAGCCCAGTGCACTTTTGTGCAGGGATGAGCTGCGACTATTGCCTACGCTGATGCTGGCGACACCGATCCAGATGGCATGACGGGCACGGGTCAGTGCCACATACAACAATCTGAGATCTTCTGACAGACGCTCCTGGTCGGCCTGCAACCATGCGGCTTCATCCTTGTCTTGCCCGGACACTTCCAGTCGACGTTGGCCTGTGTGGGTGGTATCCACAATCATGACCTGTTTCTGCTTTTTATCAATTTGCCGGTAAGCTGCTGCAAACGGCACAAACACCAGCGGATACTCCAGGCCTTTAGATTTGTGGATGGTCACCACACGAATAAGATCATCATCACTCTCAAGGCGCAGGATTTCTTCGTCGCCCGGGTCACTGATCTGTTCAGCGAGATGCCGTATCAATGCCTGTTCGCCTTCATGTTGAACGCTGGCTTTTTGCAGGTATTCAGCCAGATGAAGCAAATTGGTCAGTTGGCGTTCGCCGTTGCCGCTATCAATCAGTCGCTGTGGCAAGTGGTAGTGTTGCATCAGCGCGCGCAGCATAGGTAGCACACCTTGCGTGCGCCATAAGTGTTGCAGACGTCGAAACAGGGCGGTTTGTTGTTCCCAGTAAAATTCATCGTCCAGCATGGCTTGCAAGTGGTCGAGCGGCATATTCAATGATGCAGTGGCCAGTGCAGCACGCAGCTTGCGTTCATTGCCGGGCTCCGCACAGGCGGATAACCAATACAAGAGATCTGACGCCTCCGCAGTTTGAAATACCGATTCTCGATCAGATAAATACACACTGGGCAAAGAGTGCGCTTGCAAGGCCTGACGGATCTGGTCAGATTCCATGTGGCTGCGGACCAGAATGGCGATGTCTTTCGGACGCAGAGTTTGCAGCGTATTGTTGATCTGGAAACCTGTGTTGTGGTCGCGGAGTAGCTGCGAAATTTCTAGTGCGCAACGCTCAGCCATGCGTGCACGATAACTGCCGGAGGATACTGTCTCGGAGGCATTGTCTTCATTGATGACATGCCATAGCGTGAGGGCTGCGGCTTCATTGCCGCGGATAAACAATTTTTCCTGACGACCTTTGGCGTCTACCTCGAGAAAAGGCAAGGGGTTGTGATCAGCATTTTTAAACCGGAAAGCGCCTTCTGCATAGTGTTCAGCTTGAGCAAATACATAGTTGACTGCAGTGACTGCCGCCTGAGAAGAGCGGTAGTTCATGGTCAGGTTGTAGTGACGGCCTTGTGTCGCTTCCCGCGCCTGCAGATAGGTGTGAATGTCAGCGTTTCGGAATGAATAAATTGCTTGTTTAGGATCCCCAATCAGGATGATGGCACTGTTGCTGTCATTGGCAGCCAGTTGATAGATTCGATCAAAAATCCGGTATTGCAGGGGGTCGGTATCCTGAAATTCGTCGATCATCGCCACCGGGAAATCGCGTTTGATTTGCCGGGCTAGGTGCTCACCGTGCGGACTCTGCAATGCGCGATCAAGTTGCAGCAGCAAATCGTCAAATCCGAGTTCAGCTTTTTCCTGCAAGCGTTTTTGTAATGCTTGCTCAAGCCAGCGCGCGGCATGCACAACAACACAGGCTCGCACATCGGGCGCGCTTGATTCGTCCGGACTGTTTTCTTCAGTCAACAATTCCGCGATTTTTGTCAGCGCCAGGTGTTGCGGCTGATCGGGCACGGTATTGCCCACCTTTTTGAGTTTCCAGCTGTCAGCAGCAAAACGTTGAAAACGTGTGGGCCGCTCGCCACCCGCTGCCCAGTCAGACAGTTTCTGTTTCAATGCGGCAAAATCGTCATCATTTTTGGCTTCGCTATAGCTGCTCAATGAAAGCGCAGGGCGCATTTTATCCAGCAATGCATTCAGTTCAATTTGATGTGTTGTCCAAGAGAAACGTGCATCAATATCCAATTGCTCGAGTTTGGCAGCATTTTGCGCAAACGGGCGCAGTGCCTGTTGTAGATTTGCTGTTACCGGCACATCGCGCCCGGCGAAACTCAAACGGGTATTGGTTTTGTTGATTAGCGGACGTACAGCGCTTAATACCGCGTCGGGATCAGGAAATATTTTTTGAACCAGGCGGGCGCTGTGCGCATCCAGTGCATAAAAGTGCTGACGCCAGTAGTCACGCATCAGATCAGCCAGAATATCGTGTTGATTGGTGATCAGTTCTTGCTGGAACAGACTGCCGCTATCGAAGGCGTGTTCGCGCAGCATGCGATAACACCAGCCGTGAATAGTAGACACGGCTGCTTGATCCATGGCTTGTGCAGCGAAGCTTAGCAGACGTGCACACTGCGGCCACTGTTCAAGCGGATAGTCGCTACGCACAGCAAGCAGGTCGTCATCAGCCATTGCATTGGCGTACATAAAACAATGCGCGGCTTCTGACAGGCGCGAGCGTATGCGATCCTTTAACTCTTGTGTGGCGGCATCGGTGAATGTCACCACCAGAATTTCATCAGGATTGAGCGTGCGGGTGAAAGCGTTGGAGGCGCCATGCTGTAGTATCAATCGTGTGTAGAGCAGGGCTATTGTGTAGGTTTTGCCGGTGCCGGCGCTGGCCTCAATCAAACGGCTACCGTGCAGCGGAAAGCTGCGGATATTCAACGCTTGGCTCATGCAGCGTCTCCTGCTGACTGGCGCTTGCGTTGGCGTAACCAGTGCTCGGTCAGTCCGCCATACAGTGCGTCACTGTCATCGGTGAAACTGTTGCGGTCCAAAAGATCAAACGCTGGCCACAGCCGGTACAGGGCGTAATGCTGTTGAACTTCGCCAGTGATCATAAAGCCGCCTTCGTAAATTTCCTGTGCCACAAATTGCGGCGACCTGTCATTGGGAGTGGTTAACAAAGCGCAACTGGTTTTAACACACGCAGCCAATGGGGCTTGTAGATTTTTTTGCCAAAGCTCAAGCAGCGCAATCAGCTGTGATTCAGCGTCTGCTTTGTTCAGTGGCGCAAGGACTTCAGAGGTGTCTGGGCCAAAAATATAAGTACGTACCGGGCCATATAACTGTGCTGCCAGATGTGCTGGCCACAGCCGCGCCAGATAGTGCCACTTTACTGTGGCATTTTTGCCGTTTTTACCAGCCCATAACTGGCTGTTCAATAAAACACAACGAATTCCCTGAGCAGGATCTTCAGGCATATGCCAGATATCACTGAGTTGATCATTCAGCGTCAGCAGCTTGTCTTCAGACGCCAGTGAAACCGACACGTGGACATTCTGTGAGTGCTCAATGAGCAACTCCCGATAGAGAAGCAAGGGTCTGCTCAAGCGCTGTACGGTCTGTTTAATAAATACTTCAGCAAATGGCGGAATTGGCAGGCTGCCGCGGCGCACTTGTTTATCCATCAGATCCCGCAATAAATCTTCGATGGAATCGGCCTGTTTTAACTGCGTGACCGCTTCTTTAAGCAGTTGCTGTTGTATGCCCCAAAGCGCCAGCCCATCGACTGTGAAGGCTTCATGATCTTCCGTGGTGACTTCTTCCATTAAAAAGTTCACGCCCAGGCGTTGCTCAAAAAATACCTCTGCTGGCACACGTAGCAGCTTTTCCAGATCATTCAGGCTGATTTCCTGACGGTCAGTTTTGTGCTTGACGAGCGCCGATGGACGCCCCGTTTCTGGTGTTGCAAATTCAGGTGACCATTCTGCGGCGTAGGTATACAAGTCTGAATGTTCATCAAAATAGCGGCGACTGAAGGGCTGTAACGGGTACTCCTGAGTGATACTTTTTAGCAACACCTCGCCGCGTGTGTCGTTAAGATAGTCCCTCAACTGGGCAACCAGTACCGACGGCGGCCGCTCACTGTTGTCGCGAATGCTGCGACCCGCCCAGCTGATATAAAGAGAGTCACGTGCCGATAACAAGGCTTCAAGAAACAGATAACGATCATCTTCGCGGCGCGAGCGATCGCCGGGGCGGTAATCCTGACGCATCAGATCAAAATCAACCGAGGGCACCTGACGAGGATAGTCGCCATCGTTCATGCCCAGCAGGCAGATATGCTTAAACGGAATGGCACGCATGGGCATCAGCGTAGCAAAGTTGACTGAGCCAGCCAGAAAGCGTTGAGTGAGCGGTTGTACATCAAGCTGTTCAAGTACAAAGTCACGCACGACCTCAATGCGAAG
>DITX01000114.1:0-3837 GCA_002422225.1 Gammaproteobacteria bacterium UBA6173 | reverse complement strand
TTTTTCGACACGCGTGATCAGCATCAGATCATGGTCGTCATCAGCCACAAAATAGTGTGTAAGCAAAGCACTCAGTCGTTGTGCCCATTCGGTCACCGGTGCCGGTTCGCTCAGGATTACCCAAGTTTGTTCCAATTGCCTGAGCAGATGCGCGAGTTTGCCAACCAGTGCGGCGCTCAAACCGCCAATTTCATCAAAGGCTTCGATATCCCGCCAGCGTTGACCCTGTTGTTGGTCGCCACGCCCCATGGTGTAGCCAAGCAGCATGCGGCGCAGACCAAAGCGCCAAGTGTTTTGTTCTAAAGCTTGCGTGCTCAAATCAGCCGACATGCCCAGACTTTCCCGATGGCTGGCATTAAGCCCCCAGCGAATGCCCGCTTGTTCTATCCAGCGATGCAGCAGCGGTTTGTCCTGGGCAGAGATCTCAAATGCGTTCTGTACGGCAGGCACATCCAGAAAATCCAGCAGTTCACTGACGCCCAGACGCGCAGAGGGCAGATGCAATAACATTTCCAATGCAACTAACACAGGTGCCTGATGGCGTTTGCCCTGATCGGAAATGGTGAACGGAATATAGCGCTTGTCGTCACGCGCCAAACGCCCAAATACTGCCTGCACGGCCGGCGCAAACTGATTGATATCCGGTACCATGACCAGCACATCACGTGGTCTTAACGCGGTATTTCTGTTAAACAAATCCAGCAAATGATCCTGCAGAATCTCAACTTCACGCTGTGCACTGTGCGCGATATGAAAACTGATACTGCCGTCGGCTTTTACGCCGGACTCTTTTGCAAACGTTCTGGCTTCATCACCGCTGCGCAAGTGAAAAATATCGCTTTGTAATTGTCCAAGCAGCCGGCTTGCATCAGGCTCTTCAAACAGATCTATCTTTATGTGCTGTGACTGGAACAAATTCTCATAAGCACTGCGCTCATCGTGTTCATCCAGCAAACGGATGTAGTCACGGCCTTGTTTACCCCAGGCAGCAAGCAGCGGATTGCCGCGTAAAAAAAGATCGTCGAGCAGTGCGTCGGCGTTGTCAGTTGTCAGTGTAGGGAAATCTGTGCGCGGGGGCTGCCGCTTGTACGGTTTCTTGAACAGGTGCAGTGACTGTTGCGGGTCAACGATGTCGCCCCAGTAATGCATACAAGGGTTGTGCACACACAACACCACCTGTGTAAAACGTGAAATGGCTGCCAACACTTCCAGCGTCTGGCCGGGCAGGGATGACAGACCAAACACCACCACGCGACGTGGCAAATGCTTTGGCCTATTTGCAGTGTTTAAACCTTGGCAGACATCCAGAAATTGTTGATGGATTTGTGCGCGGCCGCTGTTGCGTGCCTGTGCTGGAATGTCCTGCAACAAACGTCGCCAAAGCGCCGCCTGCCAGCTTTGCTCATCTGGCAAATCCGCAGTGTGATTACGGTGGGTAATTTTATTGATGCCGGCTGACCAGTCATTCAGCCAGTCAGCGCGGTAAATCTGATATTGATCCAGCAGATCTGCCAGCCGTTGCGCCAGTTGAAACTGCTTACGTTGGCCTTTGTCGTCGCTCAGGAAGTGTTTTAAAGCCGCGAAATCAGGATCTTCCAGCAGTGCAGGCAACAAACGCAGTAGTCGCCAGCTTAACAAGGGTTTATCAAACGGTGAGGTTTCAGGCAGGTCACCTAGCACCGCGCGGTAGGCGCGCCAATGAAAACGACCAGGCAGGCTGATATCCATGGCGGCAGCAATACCACACCCTGCATCCATCGGATCAGGCATAGTGATGTCGGCGGCTAATGCCAGCTTTAACCATTGCGAGATACCGTTGCTTTGCACCAGCAGTATTTCATTTTCCAGTGGATTTAACGGATAACGTCGCAGCCACTGCACTGTCACCCGGCGCAGGTTCTCTAGGCGGTTACTTTGCAGCACCATAAAGCCGGGTTGAATCATGTGGTCAGTCCCTGAGGTCAGTCATTTTTGCTGTTGCAGCAAGTATAAGGGTTTTGTGTTGGATTGGTATTGTGCAATGGGTTCTACCGTAAGGATGCCTCCGGAGCTCGCCTGGCCAATGTTTTTTGTTCATAGTCATAGGCAATGCCAATCAGCACGGGTTCAGAGAACGCGCTGCCCATAAACGTCAAGCCGACCGGCAGGCCATTGAGGTAACCGGCAGGTACCGTAATCGCCGGATAACCTGAGATCGCAGCCAGGCCAGGGCTGGACACATAATTCACACTGTTGCCATTGTCACCATTTTCCAGATCGATCAGCCAGCCCGGGCCGTTGCTGGGCGCTACGATGGCATCCAGTTGGTTTGCCCGCAGAGCGCCGTCGATAATGCCCTGACTGCCGGTTTTGGCCGTGCTAAGTGCGGCTACGTATGCAGGGTCCCTAAGATTGGATTTTGCCTGCGCCTCAAGAAAAACCTCTTGCGCAAAAAATGGCATCTGTACATCTCGGTTGACGTCGTTAAATCGGATCAAATGTTCCAGCGACTGATAAAAACCGCCACGTTGTGCCAGGTATTTATTCAGACCATCTTTGAATTCATACAGCAATACCTGATATTCAGCAGCGTTGATCTCCGGGGTATTCCGCATGTCGATGTCAACCAGAGTTGCGCCCGCGCTGCGCAGCACAGCAATCTGCTGCTCCAGCAATGTGTCCACCTGGAGATTACGGCCAAACAGGCTGCGCATGATGCCGATGCGTTTGCCAGCCAGTGCACCAGTCTGCAAATAGTTACTGTAATCAATGGCCTCGCTGGTTGTGACGTTGAGTGTAATAAGATCTTGTGGGTCGACACCTACCATCGCGGTCAGCAGAACGGCAGCGTCAGCCACTGAGCGCGCCATTGGTCCTGCGGTATCCTGACTGTGTGCAATTGGAATTATGCCGCTGCGCGATACCAGCCCCAAGGTGGGTTTGATGCCCACCAGGCTGTTGTTGCTGGCCGGGCAGATGATGGAGCCGTCGGTTTCTGTACCTACCGCAAGCACCGTCAGGTTGGCAGCCGTTGCAACACCGGATCCTGAGCTGGAGCCACAGGGCGTCACATCCGTGTTGTAAGGATTACGGGTCTGGCCGCCCCGCGCTGACCAGCCACTTGAAGAGCTGGTAGAGCGGAAGTTGGCCCATTCACTGAGATTGGTTTTGCCCAGAATGATAGCGCCTGCATCTCGCAGTTGTTGCACCACAAATGCATCCTTGTCAGGTGTGGGTGCACCAACAAGTGCCAGACTGCCCGCGGTGGTTTTCATGCGGTCAGCCGTATCGATATTGTCTTTGAGCAGCACGGGGATGCCGTGCAGGGGAGAACGCACGCGGCCAGCCGTTCGCTCTTCATCCAGCTGCAAGGCGATGGCCAGCGCATCCGGATTGATTTCCAAAACAGAATTGGTGAGGTCGTCGTGTTGGTTGATGCGATTGATATAGTGTTCAACAATGGCAACTGCGGTCAGCGAGCCACTGGCCATCGCAGTTTGTAACTCGGCGACTGAAATTTCGTCGGCTATCAAGGAGTTGACGGCAAGATCAGCGTCGTTTGTCGCCGAATCGCTGACTAGCGTGGCGGGGGTGTATTCAGTTGTCTGGACCGCAGATTCGCTGCAGGCGCCCAGTGCCAACGCAGCCACAATGCCCAAGGTCAGGGCAGATCGTACAAATTTCATATGTTCCTCACACAGAACAAAACAGCAGATATCATCAGAATAAGGGATTTAACACCAGAAGCACCAGAATTCGGGCGGTCGATAAAATGTGATCAGACGCCCGCCAGGATCATGGCCAAAAATTTGACCTGGAAAGCCGGGTTGTACACATATTGACCGGGGTCGCTGACAA
>DITX01000089.1:13738-26222 GCA_002422225.1 Gammaproteobacteria bacterium UBA6173 | reverse complement strand
GTTCCCCAGCCGGTGATGTCAATGGTTTGCTGTGCAAGAGCAGCAGGAGCCGCAGTTAGCAGCGCCGCAGTCATGCTGACGGTCAGTAGTGCAGAGCCAGACAGTAGCTGGCGGAGTGGTTTGATCATGGATGATTCCCTTTGTTGTTGGTCTGACGTGAGATTGCTTGTGCATCGATACCATAGCTCAATTATCAGTGCGCGTGCAAAAATACATGCATAGGTTGCA
This sequence comes from Gammaproteobacteria bacterium UBA6173, assembly GCA_002422225.1. Classification (GTDB taxonomy): domain Bacteria; phylum Pseudomonadota; class Gammaproteobacteria; order Pseudomonadales; family Pseudohongiellaceae; genus Pseudohongiella. The sequence goes on along the minus strand of DITX01000089.1, from coordinate 25,994 downwards.
GGCGAGGGGCGCCACGCCGCAGGCCGTGCAGTGCCTGTGTTTTGCCATGCTAAGGACAATAGAAGAGGGTTGAATGCTGCATTCTTGGTTGCCAATGGTCAATCGGTTTTTGTAAAAATGCATAGTGCAGCAGCGGATATTGGTGAAAATTCTCCTGCTGCACGGTAAGTTGCCGACTTTCACTGACACTCACTTCCCCGACTTCAGCAACATGGCCTGCGTGGCTGAAGTAGAACGCTACACCCATTCCACGACCAGCGGGTAGCGGCTTGCCCCAGCCGGCTTTTTTGCAGCCAATTTGACGGTTTCAATCGCGCGATATTTACTGAAGCCCCTTGGATTGATAGGTTCGGGTGCTGCGGCAAGTGTTTCAAGCAGGAATTTGAGTTGATCTCGATTGGCGGCTGCCGCCAGTTCGGCCAGAAAACTCTGTTGTGCCCTTCACCGCGAATCTGTCTGGTCTGCTACGAGCGGGCATCGCGCGGAACTCCGTCAAACAGTCGTTTGCGAGCAGCAGCGCCGCCACCGGATTTGGCGATCGCTCAAACCGGGATTCCAAAGCCAAGGTCGGCATTGGCCTTGAGTATGAGTACTCGGGTGCGTTGGCCTTCCGCGCAGAGTGGGAACAGGCTCGTTTACCTGTCAACCAGATCACTGACTCTAAAGTGAATCTGGCGTCGGGTGGTGATTGAGATTCACGGTTCAAGACAGCCTTAATCCGCCGGCTGTAAAACCGTTTTAGAGAAGATCTGTTTTTCGCCCTTTTTATCGCGATACATGCCCGCGTCGGCGACCCCCAGCAGCATATCCGCATTGTCGCCTTCCAATACCAAAACGTTGGCCGCCATACTGATGCTATTGCTGAGAAATAGCCCCCAGTCGTCATCTCCACCCGCCAATGCGTGCAACAGAGATGCTAACGCAGAAGCTGTGTTGAGCAGTGTTGCCAGCATCCAGTGCAGAACTCCCGGCATATCCCGGTTAATGCGCCAGATCAGAAACATCACAATAAACGCGGTCAGCGCCAAAGTGATAAACATCACAATCAAAGTGGCAATATCAAGTTGCAAAGGCGTGGCGCTGAGTGTTCGTTTCTGGCGTGTTTGTTTTTATGGGGTCAGGCAGATGCGCCAGCGCGCAAGCCAGCAATTTCTGACGGTGTCGCCTTCAGAGCGTTGGCAATACGGTCAAAGTAATCCAGCTCAAACTCGCGGATGTGGTCATCCGCGCGCAGCACGCGTACCAAGCTTTGCAAGATCAAAATTCTGTCTTCATCCCCCAGTTTACGTGTGGCTTTTTTGAGGTATCGGTCAATCGATTGTCGCTCAAACATCTCGGATGTTGCGGCCAGCTTGATGTCGGCTTCACTGACCGTTTCACCCAGCACATCGGCGAGTATGGCTTGCACCGTCGCAACTTCCTCGGGTTCAACATTGGTATCTGCGCTGGTGGCGCGCGCCAGCACCAGTATCAGCAACTCGCGCATCAATTGAGAGGATGCACTGTTGTTCTCGGCGCTTTGAAACAGGTTGGTAAGAGACGTGAACTTGACCGGGCTCATATACAGTATTATCTCCAAGAGGATTGACAGTCTTTATAGCGCTGAGAGTATCAGGTGAAGAGATTGCGTATCAACCGATACTCTTGATTATGAATCGGAATATTTCAACGAACCAGCGCTTTATCAGTTACCCGGCAACGCTTGTGATTTCTTGCTGGTTGTCATACGCCAAAGCACTAAAACGGTGGGGCCTTCCGTGGCCCCAAAAAGCCTTCTCATCGAGAGATGAGCTACTACTATAGGAGGTGTCCTCATGTCGGGTTGCAGTCCAACGAGTTGACGCTTCGAAGGGTAGGACACTCAACGATATCTGTCACTGCGACACAGTGACGCAGTGTCTTTGTGTTGCTGGCCGCGGGCCAACCATGGCGTTGGCTCGGTAAACACGGCCTGAATCTTCAAAGGTCAGAATTTCCGGGTGCTCAGAACCCGCACATCATGTAAAATGCCGCTCCATTGAAAGATGGCCCCCTGATCTAGCCGGGGGCCACAGGCTCCAGCAGACTCACGCTCCAGCCGCCAAATCAGCTTCTGACTTACCACTTAGCGGGGAATTGCATGTTTACTACCAGCATGACTATTAAAGACTTTGATCCGGATCTGTTTGCAGCCATTGAAGGCGAGCGTCAGCGTCAGGAAGAGCATATCGAGCTGATTGCCTCTGAAAACTACACCAGCCCACGTGTGATGGAAGCGCAGGGCAGTGTACTGACCAACAAATACGCCGAGGGTTATCCCGGCAAGCGTTATTACGGTGGTTGTGAGTTTGTTGATGTGGTTGAGACACTGGCCATCGAGCGTGCCAAACAGCTGTTTGGTGCCGACTACGCCAACGTGCAGCCGCACTCAGGTTCACAGGCCAATGCTGCGGTGTATTTTGCGTTGCTGAAGCAGGGCGATACTGTGCTCGGCATGAGCCTGGCTCATGGTGGTCACCTGACTCACGGTGCCAGCGTCAGTTTTTCAGGCCGAATTTACAACGCCGTTCAATACGGTATCAACGACCAGACAGGTGAAATCGACTACGCTGAAGTGGAAGCGTTGGCCGTTGAACACAAACCTAAAATGATTGTGGCTGGTTTCTCGGCGTACTCGCGCATTATTGATTGGCAGAAATTCCGCGATATCGCCGATAAAGTTGGTGCCTACTTGCTCGTGGACATGGCACATATTGCGGGTCTGGTTGCCGCCGGTGTTTACCCCAGCCCAGTGCAAATTGCTGATGTGACCACCACAACGACCCACAAAACCCTGGGAGGTCCACGCGGCGGTATTATTCTGGCCAAGGCTAATCCCGAGCTGGAGAAAAAGCTGAACTTTGCAGTGTTCCCGGAAAGTCAGGGCGGCCCGTTGATGCACATCATTGCTGCCAAAGCCGTGTGTTTCAAAGAAGCCATGAGTGATGATTTCAAAACCTACCAACAGCAGGTGGTAAAAAACGCCCGCGTAATGGCCGAGGGTTTTATCAAGCGTGGATTTGAAGTGGTGTCCGGCGGTACTGATGACCACCTGTTTCTGCTGAGTCTGGTCAAACAGGAAATTACCGGTAAAGACGCCGATGCAGCGCTGGGTCGCGCGTACATTACCGTGAACAAGAATGCCGTGCCTAATGATCCTCGCCCGCCGTTTGTGACCAGTGGCCTGCGTATCGGTTCACCAGCAGTCACGCGTCGTGGTTTTAAAGAAGCCGAAGTCGCGCAGCTGACCGAGTGGATGTGTGACATTCTGGACGACATCAATAACGACGCTGTCATTGATGCAGTACGTGAAAAAGTCAAAGCGCTGTGTGCGCGCTTTCCTGTGTACAAAAGCGCGTAAACAAGCGCATCGAGACGCCTGAGCATGCATTGTCCCTTTTGCGGCGCGCTGGATACCAAGGTGATTGACTCGCGGCTGGTCGCTGAAGGCGACCAGGTGCGACGTCGTCGTGAGTGTATTACCTGTGAGGAACGCTTCACGACCTACGAAACGGCTGAGCTGGTGATGCCTCGTATCATCAAACAAAACGGCAATCGTGAGCCTTTTGATGAGAGCAAACTGTATTCCGGCCTGAACAAAGCGCTGGAAAAGCGTCCGGTCAGTGTGGAAGCTGTTGAATCAGCCGTTAACCGTATCAAGCATTACATTCGAGCAACTGGCGAGCGCGAAGTGCCCTCCGGTTTGCTGGGCGAAGCCGTGATGCGTGAGCTGCGACAACTGGATGAAGTAGCATTTGTGCGCTTTGCTTCGGTATATCGCAGCTTTAAGGATCTGAATGAGTTCCGGGCTGAAATCGATCGTTTGTCCAATGATGAGCACCTGCCTGGGCAACAAGCCTCAGATCAGAGCTGATGTTGCAGAGAGTCCCTAATAATCCGTCGTGAAATGGCAGTATTGACTGTTGCATTTCGCGGGCCTGCTGGAGTCATGTGTCGGTGATTGCTGAACAAGCTATGCAAAGGGCGCTTGCCCTCGCCCAGTCGGTATTGACGGCCGGCCCTAACCCTCGGGTGGGTTGCGTGATTGTGCGCGACGGAGAGATTGTGGGTGAAGGTTTTCACGCGCGCGCCGGCGATCCGCATGCGGAAGCCAATGCCTTGCGGCAGGCGGGTGAGCGTGCCCATGGCGCCACCGTGTACGTGTCGCTGGAACCGTGCTCACATACCGGGCGCACGCCGCCCTGTTCGGATGCCCTGATTCACGCGGGTGTCGCCGAAGTGATTTTTGCGGGTGCGGATCCCAATCCCAAAGTCTCCGGTCGTGGCTTAACCCGTATGCGCGAAGCCGGTATCAAGGTCAGCGGGCCAGTGTTACCTGAACAAGCTGATGCGATCAATCCCGGTTTTATCAAGCGCATGAAACATGGTTTGCCGTGGGTGCGTTGCAAAATGGCGATGAGCCTGGATGGGCGCACCGCGATGGCTAGCGGTGAAAGCAAATGGATCACCGGACCTGCCGCACGCGCCGACGTGCAACGCTTGCGCGCGACCAGTTGCGCCGTGTTAACTGGTGTGAATACCGTGCTGGTCGATAATCCCTCTTTAAATGTGCGTGTAGAAGAATTGACTGATCCGCGTGCTCAGCATCTGGCAGATAACCAGCCTTTGCGTGTGGTGCTGGATTCTGCACTGCGTACGCCCATAGATGCGCGACTGTTTGATTTTGCAGGTGATGTGTTGTTGCTGTGTGCCTCAACGGCGCTAGCTGATGATGCGTGCTATGAGCGTGCCGGTGTGCTGGTGCGCTCCATGCCCATGACGCAAAGCGGGCACATTGATCTGCGCGCAACCCTGAGCATGTTGGCGCTGGATTTTGATTGTAATGATGTGTTGATCGAAGCAGGCCCAACATTGGCCGGCGCCATGATTCAGGCGGGGCTGGTGGATGAGTTGGTCATTTATATGGGCGCCAAACTGCTGGGCAGTGACGCCATGCCTTTGTTCAAGCTGGATGGACTGACAACGATGGCGGATCAGATTGCGCTGAAGATTGTGGACATTGAGCAGCTGGGTGACGATTGCCGCCTGATTGCGGTGCCGTCGCTTGCTTCCAACAACATGACATCGACTCAGAGGAGTTAATCGTTTGTTCACCGGTATCATTGAAGCATTAGGGCAGGTCAGTGAACTCAGTCTGCGCAGCAAAGAATGGCGGCTGCGTGTCAGCTGTCCGGCGCTGGATTTTTCAGATGTGAAGCTGGGTGACAGCATCGCGGTCAATGGTTGCTGTTTGACCGTGACGGATTTTGACGCTCAGGGATTCAGCGCGGATGTCTCCAACGAGACGATCAGTCTGACCACCTTTCGTTTTTTAAAATCAGGCTCTAAAGTCAATCTGGAAAAAGCCCTGACACCACGCACACGCTTGGGTGGGCATCTGGTCAGCGGCCATGTGGATGGTGTTGGCGAGATCATCAGCCTCAGCGAAGATGGCGGCAGCTGGCGTGTGGACGTGCGCGTGCCCGACGAACTGGCCAAATACATCGCCCAGAAGGGATCAGTGTGTATCGATGGTACCAGCCTGACGGTCAACGCTGTGTCCGGTGCCGTGTTCGGTGTTAACATCATTCCTCACACGCAAAACGCCACCATTATTCATACCTATCGTGTCGGTCATCAGGTCAATATTGAAGTGGATCTGATCAGTCGTTATCTGGAACGGCTGATTCTCGGAGACAAAGCCGCGCAGCCGTCTGCGGGCGGTGGTCTGACACAAGCGTTTTTGGCCGAGCATGGTTTTAACTGAGTGCAGGGTGCCAAGCAAGAACACGGTTCAATTCAAAAAACAGCAGGTTAATAAGCATACGCTATGAAACTGAACACAATTGAAGAACTGATTGATGATATCCGTCAGGGCAAAATGGTTATCCTCATGGATGACGAGGATCGCGAAAACGAAGGCGATCTGATTATTGCGGCCGAGCGGGTGAGCGCCGAAGACATCAATTTTATGGCAAAACATGCGCGTGGGCTGGTGTGTCTGACCTTGACCCGTCAGCGTTGTGAGCAATTGGACCTGGGTTTGATGGTCAGCAAAAACAATACCCCGTATAACACCAATTTTACCGTGTCTATTGAGGCGGCAACCGGTGTGACAACGGGCATTTCCGCCGCAGACCGTGCACGCACCATACAGGTTGCTGTGGCGCGTGATGCCAAGCCCGAAGACATTGTGCAGCCTGGTCACATATTCCCGATCATGGCGCAGCCCGGTGGTGTGTTGCGCCGCGCAGGTCATACCGAAGCCGGTTGTGATCTGGCGCGTCTGGCAGGGTATACCCCGGCAGCAGCGATTGTCGAAATCATGAATGAAGATGGCACCATGGCACGCCGTCCTGATCTGGAAGTGTTTGCTGAAAAACACGGCTTAAAAATCGGCACCATCGTTGATTTGATTCATTACCGGATCGCCAATGAACACACGGTGGTGAAAAAGAGCAGTAATGTGCTTTCCACTGAATATGGCCAATTTACCTTGCATACCTTTGAAGACACAATTTCCGGCGTAACCCACCTGGCCTTTACCCTGGGTGATATTAGCAAAGAGCATCCCACGCTGGTGCGTGTGCACATCGCCAGTACGCTGCGTGATATCTGCAATGTGATTGTCCCTGGCGGCACCAGCTGGTCATTCAGCCGAGCGCTGGAGCGTATTGCTGCTGAAGGCAAAGGCGTGGCCGTGCTGCTCAGCGGTGATGACTACGATGAGGACATTAATGAGAGTATCGCCAGTGTGGTGGGGCATCGCAAAGTCATCCCGCGTCGCCATCGTCACGCCGGCAGTGATGTGACCATTGGTACTGGATCCCAAATTCTCAGGGAACTGGGCGTAGGCAAAATGCGCTTGCTTAGTTACCCGGCCAAATTTAATGCCGTCACCGGTTTTGATCTGGAAGTGGTTGAGTTTGTGCAGTTTGAGGTTTCAGCGTAAAACAGCGGCGTGACCGGTTGGGCTTCTACAGATTTGTGTTATTGAATGAGAGGAATGCAGCATGAGCGGAATTTGCAGAATTGAAGGGGATTTTCTCCCAGGTAATGGTCGTTTTATTATTGTGGCTTCACGATTCAATTGGTTCATTGTTGAAAAGTTGGTGGACGGTGCTGTGGATGCGCTGCGTCGGCACGGCGTATCGGAAGACAACATTACCATTGTGATGGCACCTGGCGCCTATGAGCTGCCTGTGCTGGCCAAACGCGTGTTAGCCAAACATCCCTGCGATGCGATGATTGCCATTGGTGCGGTGATTCGTGGTGGCACACCGCATTTTGACTATGTAGCAGGCGAGTGTGTGAAAGGCCTGGCGCATGTCAGCCTTGATACCGGTACGCCGATTGCCTTTGGTGTGTTGACCGTGGATTCCATCGAGCAGGCGATTGAGCGTGCTGGTACTAAAGCAGGCAATAAAGGCGCGGAAGCAGCGCTGGGTGCACTGGAAATGGTCAGTGTCATCAACAAGCTGGGAGCCTGACAGCGTGATTGATTTAACAAGCGCAAAGTCTATTTCGGAGTCTGCTGAAAAAGGCAGCCGCGAGCTGGATGACGAAGGCAAAAAGAAAAAGCTGAGTGATCGCCAGAAAGCCAGACGTATGCTGCTGCAGGCTTTGTATCAATGGGAAATGGCACGCGCACCGGTCAATGAAATTCTGGCGGAATTTCTGGTTTATTATCAGGGAAAAATTGATCGCGACTTTTTTAAGGAAGTGTTCCCGCAAGTGGTGGCTAATGTTGCCAGTCTTGATGCCATGATGGCGCCCTGGCTGGACCGGGAAATGTCAGCACTGGATCCGATTGAATTGTCTTTGCTGCGTCTGGGTCTTTACGAGCTGGAACATCGCATTGATGTGCCGTACAAGGTGGTGATCAACGAGGCGGTAGAACTGGCCAAAGTGTTTGGTGCCACAGACAGTCACAAATACATCAACGGCGTGCTTGATCGTGCGTCAAAAACCTTGCGGGTGTTGGAGCAGCGTGGCTCAGGGCGAGTTTGAACTGATCAGGCGCTACTTCGGTACGCCTGAGCTAAATTTTGCTCATGACGATGTGCTGCTGGGTCCGGGTGATGATGCAGCCATTGTGTCATTGCCTGCCGGTTTTAATCTGGTGATGTCCATCGACACGCTGAACGAGTCCGTTCACTTTCCGGCGCAAGCTGACCCTTTTTTGCTGGCGCAGCGGTGCCTGCTGGTGAATCTCAGTGATCTAGCAGCCATGGGTGCAGAGCCTGTGGCATTTACCTTGGCAATCAGTTTACCTTCGCCGGATGTGCATTGGCTGGCTGCATTCAGCCAAGGGCTCGCGTCCGTTGCGCAGACTTATAAATGTCCACTGATCGGTGGGGATACCACACGCGGCCCGTTATCGATCACCATTCAGGTGCACGGCAAAGTGCCCACCGGTAAAGCCTTGTTACGTTCCGGTGCTGCAGTGGGTGATGCGGTTTATGTCACAGGTGAGCTGGGTGATGCGGCCGCTGCGTTGTGGTGGTTATTGGCGGATGCCAGATTGGACAGTGCAGCACTCGACAACAGCTCAAGACAGATGTTGCAACAGGCGTTTTACCAGCCTGACGCGCGCATCAGTGCGGGTATTGCGCTGCGAGGCCTTGCATCGGCCGCACTGGATATCTCAGACGGACTGGCCTCGGATCTGGCCCATGTGCTGGAGGCCAGTGCTGGCAAAAATGCGGATGAATCTCAAACCCTCGGTGCTGTGATTGACCCGGACGCCATTCCCTTATCGGATACCTTTTTAAAATGCGTGCCCAAATCCGAGCAATTGGCACTGGCCTTAAGTGGCGGTGATGACTATGAGCTGTGTGTGTGTGTCTCGCCTGTACATGAATCAGCAGCGCTTGCTGCCATGGCGGCACTGGGCTTACGCTTCACGCGCATAGGCCAGATTGACCGGGGAATGGGCATTCGTTTACAAACTTTTTCAGGTCAGCAACACCCCTTGTCACTGAAAGGTTACAATCACTTCTCTGATCAACTGTGAGGTTGTGAATCATGGCGGCAACGCCGGCATCTGTTTGGCGCAATCCAGTACATTTCCTAGCCTTTGGTCTGGGCAGCGGGGCGGCACCGCGCGCCCCCGGGACCTTTGGCACCCTCGCGGCGGCTGGGCTTTATCTGCTGTTACCGGACATGACCCCTTTTGCATACTTGCTGTTTCTGGCGGTGGGATTTGTGCTGGGTGTATGGTTGTGCGGCAAAACTGCTCAAGACATAGGGGTGCATGATCACGGCGGAATTGTCTGGGATGAATTTATTGGCTTCTGGTTGACCCTGTTTCTGGCGCCACCCGGTCTGTTGTGGCTGCTGTGTGGTTTTGTGTTGTTTCGATTGTTTGACATCGTCAAACCTTGGCCGATTCGCTGGTTTGATCGTCATGTTCATGGTGGATTTGGCATCATGATCGACGATGTGTTGGCGGGTGTGATGGCCTGGATTTGTCTGCAGCTGTTGGCTGCCTGGATTTTGTAAGAGGTTTACCACGTGAGTATTAAGTTTGTTGCCAGCGCCACGCTCCCAACCGAGCTGGGAGATTTTTTAATTCATGGTTTTGAAGACACGCTGACCGGCAAGGAGCATGTTGTGCTGAGTATGGGCGACATCAGCACACCCGAGCCAGTCTTGTGCCGTCTGCACTCAGAATGTCTGACAGGCGATGCGCTTTTTAGTATGCGCTGCGATTGTGGACCTCAACTGCAATTTGCCATGCAGAAGGTCAAAGAGGCTGGCCGTGGCATGATTTTGTATTTGCGCCAGGAGGGTCGCGGGATTGGACTGCTGAACAAGATCAAGGCCTATTCCCTGCAGGACAAAGGTGCTGATACCGTTGAGGCCAATGAACAATTGGGTTTTGCCGCCGATGGTCGCGAGTACGATATCTGCAAACCGATTCTGCAGCACTTTGGGGTCACTCAAGTGCGTTTGATGACCAACAACCCGCTTAAAATGGATGCGCTTAGAGCACTGGGCATTCAGGTAGTCGATCGTGTGCCGATTGAAGCGGGGCTCAACTTGCACAATGAGGATTACCTCGAAGTTAAAGGCCGTAAGATGGGGCATTTATTCAAGCAGTGATCAGCGACGTGCCCGCGCTATCAACTCACACATGGTATCCATTCCTTGCAGCGCTCTCAGGCTGTGGCGCTGCACAAGGTCGGGCTCAATCGCATACAAGTGCTGATTGCGCACCGCCGTCATTTCAGGCCATTGCAACCAGTCGTTCAACCAAGCCGGACTTGTGTGGTCAGAGCCGCTGGCAATAATAACCTCCGGATCACGTAACAACACATCTTCAAGATTGACTTTGGGTCCCACCGGCAAATCCACAAAGATATTGACGCCCCCGCAGCGTCTGATCATGTCATTGATCAGTTCGGCGCCGCCCACGCTGATAATGGGTGAGTGCCAAACCTGATAAAACACCCGCACTGGTGTTGTGTTGGTGTGTTGGGTTTCTACCGCGCTTAGTCGAGTTAGCAGTTGTTGACTCAGGCTGGCAGCCTGCTGGTTTTGTCCGGTCAATTCCCCTAGTCGTAGCAGGTGCTCTGAGATGCTGAGCAGGCTGTCGGGTTCCGCAGTGTATACCGCAATGCCAAGCTCTTTGAGTCGTTGAATGGCATTACGAGGATTGCCTGTCAACCAAGCCACCACCAGGTCAGGTTGCAGGGCAATAATCTGCTCCATGTCGAGCATGTCGTACCGGCCAACTATCGGGATGTCCAGTGCAGCCGGCGGGTAGTTGCTGTAGTCCATGACACCAAAAATGCGGTCACCCGCACCCAGGCTGAACAGTAATTCAGTCATGGAGGGGGCGAGGCTGATGATGCGTTGCGCAGGTTTGTCGAGGGTGACCACGTATCCGGTGTCATCTTGCACGGACAGGTTTTGAGCAAAGGCAGTGCCAGACCAGAACAGGCCGCTTGTCAACAATAGCAGCAGGTACGCCTTAATAGTCGATACCTTTCTGCACGCGAATGCCGGCATTAAACGCATGTTTAACATCATTGATCTCGCTGACGGTGTCAGCCATGGCAATCAGTTTGTCACTGGCATTACGGCCGGTGACGATCACATGCTGATCAGCCGGTCGATTGCTCAAGGCCTCAAACACCTTGTTATGATCTAGGTAGCCATAGGTGAGCATGTAGGTCAATTCATCCAGCACCACCACTTTCACGTCAGGATTGCGGAGTAATTGTTCCGCGTGCAGCCAGGTTTTTTCGGCGGCCGCGATGTCGCCTTCCCTATCCTGAGTGTCCCAAGTAAAACCAGTGTTCATCACGTAAAACTCAACTAGCGGGTGTTCGGAAAACAATAAGTGTTCGCCACACACCCATTGGCCTTTGATGAACTGTACCACGCCGCAACGCAGCCCATGGCCAACACTGCGCGCTAGCATGCCAAACGCCGAAGAGCTTTTGCCTTTGCCATTTCCGGTGAGCACCAACAGCAGGCCCTTATCGATCACCGCTGCCGCAATGCGCTCGTCGACATGCTGCTTTTTGCGTTGCATGGCTTTTTTGTGGCGTTCGTTGCGTTCCTCGCGAGTTTCCATCGGGATTACCGGTTTGAGTATTAAGTATGAACAAAAACGTGCTGATTAAATGCCCGCTGGAAAACTGCCGGCGCGGGTAAGCAGTTTGCAGCGCGCCAGTTTATTGCGCACGGCATCTATAATGCCGTCTCTATCGAGGCCAACACCCGCTAGCATTTCCGGCACACGTCCATGCGCCATAAACAGATCAGGCAAACCCAGATTCAACACAGGTATCTGATAGTCGTTTTGCAATAGCCATTCATTAACGGCAGAGCCAGCACCGCCGGCCAGGGCATTTTCTTCGATGGTCACCAGCAAGGCGTGCTGTTTGGTGAGTTCTTCGATCAAGGCCGTGTCCAGTGGTTTGATAAAGCGCATGTCTGCCACGGTGGCATCCAGCACATCTGCGGCCGCCAGCGCCGTGTGGACCATACTGCCAAAACCTAGCAAGGCAACGGTATGGCCTTGGCGTTTGATCAGACCCTGTCCAATCGGTAATGCCGTCATCTGCTGGTTGATCACAGCACCCGGTCCTTTGCCGCGCGGGTAGCGCACCGCGGCGGGCCCGATGTATTGATGGCCGGTGTATAACATCTGCCGGCATTCGTTTTCGTCGCTGGGGGCCATGATCAGCATGTTGGGAATGCAGCGCAGGAAACTTAAATCAAA
>DITX01000089.1:0-13702 GCA_002422225.1 Gammaproteobacteria bacterium UBA6173 | reverse complement strand
TGCAGAAAAGTGGAATAAATCGCTACCACGGGTTTGCTGCCATCGCAGGCTATACCCGCCGCAAATGTCACTGCATGTTGTTCTGCTATGGCAACATCGAAAAAGCGCGCCGGAAATTGTTCAGCAAATTCATCCATGCCCGAGCCTGTGCTCATCGCTGGCGTAACGGCAACCAGCCGCTCATCCAGCTGCGCCATGTCTATCAGCCAGTCACCAAATACCTTGGAATAACTGGGTGAAGCCGGTTTGATATCCAGCGGTTTGCGGGGGTTGAGCTCTATTTTGGTCAAGGCGTGCATACCAAACGGATCGTTTTCGGACGCCGTATAACCTTTGCCTTTTTGAGTCACTACGTGCAACAGTTGTGGGCCGCGCAATTCACGAATATTGCTGAGCGCCTCAATTAGACGGCCGATGTCGTGGCCATCCACCAATCCGATGTAGTTGAAGCCGATTTCTTCAAACAAGGTGCCGGGCGACACCATGCCTTTCATATATTCTTCCGCGCGGTGCGCCGCCTTTAATGCTGGTGGAATTTTTGACAACATTTTTTTGCTGCCAGCCCGGATGAAGTTGTAAGGTTTGCTGGCCCACATACGTGCAAAGTAGCTGGACAATCCGCCGACATTGCGCGAGATCGACATGTTGTTATCGTTGAGGATAACCAGCACGTTATCGTCCAGTTCTCCTGCGTGATTGAGCGCTTCAAACGCCATGCCCGCCGTCATGGCACCATCGCCGATGACGGCAATCACGTGGCGATCCTTTTGCTGTTGGCGTGCCGCAACCATCATGCCGAGCGCGGCGCTGATCGAGGTGCTGGAATGGCCCACACCAAAACAATCAAATTCGCTTTCGTCTCGGCTTGGGAAGGCCGCCAGCCCACCCGGTTGACGCATGGTCAACATTTGTTCGCGCCGACCAGTCAGTATTTTATGAGGGTAAGTCTGGTGGCCAACATCCCACACCAGTCGGTCGTCGGGAGTGTTGAACACATAATGCAGCGCAATGGTCAGTTCTACCACGCCCAGCCCTGCACCAAAATGCCCGCCAGTCTGGCCCACTGAGTACAGGAGGAAATTGCGCAATTCTCTCGCCAGGTCCGCGAATTGCGCAGGATCCATGGCGCGCAGATCCGCGGGGCTGTTGACCTGATCGAGCAGCGGAGTATCCGGTCTCGTCAGAGGAATTTCATTTAGCATGGCGTGTGTGCCCGATCAGTCGCTGGCCGCCTGTGACGGTCAGTTTCCGGTGATTTTTACGGAGCGGCTACGTTAATCAATCGTGTGGTATTCGTCAAACGCTAGTGTTGTCGGGTAGTGATATATGTGGCGATATCGCGTAATAAACGAGAGTCGGCGTCAATCGAATTCAGTGCAGAATGCGCTTGATGAATCAGTGCCTCAGCTTTAGCCTGTGCCCCTTCGAGCCCCAGCAGGCTGACATAAGTCGGTTTATTGCGCGCAATATCAGAGCCCTGTGGTTTGCCCAGGACTTCAGTGTTGCTGATGACGTCCAGAACGTCGTCGTGCACCTGAAACGCAAGCCCGATGCAACGCGAATAGTCACGCAGGGCATTAAGCACCGACCTATCACGGCAATGTGCACTGAACGCACCGAGTTCCACACTGGCTTGTATCAGCGCGCCGGTTTTTAACATGTGCATATTTTCGAGTTCCGCCAGCGATAACTGTTGACCAACGGCGGCCAGATCAATGCTTTGACCCGCGATCATACCTTCGCTGCCAGCTGCACGTGCCAGCAGTGCCAGCATTTGAAGTCTGATGTCGGTATCAAGCTGCTGATTTTCTGCCAGCAGCTGAAATGCAAGGCTTTGCAGGGCATCACCCGCCAGGATCGCGGTGGCTTCATCAAAGGCGCGGTGGAGTGTGGGTTTGCCGCGGCGCAAATCATCATTGTCCATGGCAGGCAGGTCGTCATGAATCAGCGAGTAACAATGTATGAACTCAACGGCTGTTGCGGCGGCGTCTGCGGCATCCAGCTGACCACCCAGTGCCTGGGCGCTGGCGTAGACCAGACAGGGGCGGATACGTTTGCCGCCCAGCAGACTGCTGTATCTCATCGCCTCAACCAGACGATCAGGCATGGCTGTCAAGCCGGTCAGGCTGGTCTGCATGTGTGCTTCGCAGCGCTGACGGCAGCGTGCCAGAAACAATGTCACATCATGTTGTTCGGTGTGCACCATCAGTCTCCTGATGCGCTGGTGGCGCTGGCAGAACTTGCGCCCAACCCTGCGCTCGTCAAATCAAAGGCTTCTGGATTGCCGTCAGCGCGCGTCAGCATTTGGACTTTGAGCTCTGCCTGTTGTAAGGCTTGTTGGCAATCGCGCGTCAGTTTAATGCCGGTCTCAAAAGCGCTGAGTGCTTCCTCCAGGCTCATCTGACCATCTTCCATGCGCGACACCAGTGTTTCGAGTTGCGCCAAGGTTTCTTCAAACGCAAGTGCCTGGTTATTGTCTGACATTGTGTGGTGACCTCTTTGGTGAGAAAGGAATTATCGGCTGTTCGGCTTGGCAAGGCAATTCAATCAGTACTGGCGTTGACCCTTGAACGATGCGCGCAGTATGCTGGCGTCTCCGTTCAGGGGGGCAAATGAATAACAAAGTTACAATCAGTCAGCAGGAACACGATGCAACCAGACAAGATCAGCGTCTGAATGATCCGGGTGCATTCTTGCCACCCAAGCTTGAGGTTAAAGATTTTTATCGTCAGGACTGGCGGATTCAGTTTGGGTTGATCGTAACGCTGCTCTGGTTGTTGGCTGGATCGCTCTATATTTCAAGAGCCGTTGGTTGGCACGCGTTTGTGCGCTTGCCAATCGCCGAGATGGGTAATTTTCTGGAAGGTGCGTTTGCGCCACTGGCGTTTCTCTGGCTGGTGATAGGACTGTTTATCCAGCAGACCATTCTGGCGCAAAACAATCGAGAGCTGTATCACAGCAACATCGTGTCTGCTCGCCAGGCTGAAGCGCTGTCCGCCAATGAGCGCAATGCCCGGCAGGAAACGTTTTTTAAGATTGCTGACAATACCCGCAAGCAACTTGGTGGTATTACTGGGCTGCTTTTGTTGTCCAGCAAAGGCACGCAAGGCGATGGTTCCATTACTGAGGCCGATTTTGCCGAAATGTGGCACCAGTTTGCGACAGGGGATTTTGAAATATTTTCACGCCGATTCCTGACCCTGGCCGGGCATGGCGAGGAATTGATGCCTCTGTTTTACGGTACCCAGATCCGGATTACCCATACTGAAAACTTTATTGTGAATTTTGACCGGCTGCTGAAACTGGCGCGGGATTGTGACATCAACGGCATTATTACCGATGCCCAGTTGCACTCTGCGCACGGATTACTGAGCGCCAGGATGCGAGAGTTGCACCCTCGCATCAAGTTCCGACGGTATGAAATGACCCGCACCAGCAAGTACCTTGACCAGATCATGAAGCAGAGTATGGAGTAAGGCCGCCGTGATTTGTCAGCAGTTTGATGGTGGTGATGAGGAAGAGTGTTTTGAGCGCTTTGTGACGGCGCTTCAGCGCCAACCTTGGGTGGTTGTGCAAGATGCTTTGCCGCCGGTGTTAGCAGAAGCCTTGTTCGCCCGTGTGAGAGCCATGAAGCCAGCCGATTTCATAGCCGCTGGCATCGGGCGCAGTGCAGACCATATGCTCAATCAATTTGTTCGGCGGGATCAAATTCGCTGGATAGAGGGGCTTGACGACACGGAACTAGCTTGGCTGGCTTGGTGCTCGCGCTTACAACAATATCTGAATCGACGGTTGTTCCTCGGTCTGTTTTCATTCGAGTCACACTTTGCCCATTACGCGCCTGGCGCTTTCTATAAAAAGCATGTCGATGCGTTTAAACCTGATCAGACCGAGCGGGGTGCTCGCAGAGTTTTGTCGCTGGTTGCGTATCTGAATCCTGCCTGGCAAAGTGCCGATGGTGGTGATTTAGTCATTTATGATGAAAGCTCCCCTGTGCCGATTGCAAAAATACAGCCCATATACGGCTCGGTGGCGTTGTTTCTCAGTGATGAGGTGCCGCATGAAGTGGCGCCGGCGATGAGAGATCGTTACAGCATTGCTGGCTGGTTTCGTGTCAATGGCTCAAAAAAGGATAGGGTAGACCCGCCAAGTTAATCTGAGATGGCTGTTTTTTGACGAGGTGCAACGATTTGTTGTTCTCTCAAATGACGTTTGCAGACGTCAGTGGTGACTGGAATTTTGCAGTTGAGATTCCGGGTGCAGGCTCAGGTAATGCAGGTGTTGTGATGCAGCAAGCCGCCGATGGTAGTATCACGGGCAAGTATTCCGGGCAGTTGGGTAACTCTGATTTCACCGGCAAAGCGGATGGCAATGCCTTTGAATTCACGCTGGCCAGCCAGATGGGCGCAATCAAATACGCGGGTGAATTACAAGCTGACGGTACCCTGAAAGGCACCCTCAATCTGAGGTGACATGGGCCAGGGCTTTTTTACTGCAACAAAAAAGTAATATTGTTGGCCGCTCGCTGCTGCTTGTCTGGTCTGGTGAGCGGCTGGCTTTAATAGGCTTGACACTAAAAAACTGAAGTGGTTATATCGCCAGACAACAAGGGGAGGTGCATAACAACATGCCAAACGGGTTCAGAAAACTAACACTAATAACTGCTTTGATGTCACTTGGCGTCATGGCCTGTTCACCCAGCGAGACACAAACAACCACCAGTAACCCGACAGCGTCAGTTGCAGCGGCTCAAAGCGCCGCGATGTCTGCTATTCCAAGGACACCGGATGGCAAGCCAGACCTTAATGGTATCTGGCAAGTACTGACAACCGCTAACAATAATCTGGAGCCAGCACCGCCCAAGTCAGCGTTTGCCATGGTTCCCGGTGATTTTGTTCCGGTGCCTGCTCCTGAAGTAGTTGCCATGGGTGCGGTCGGTGCTGTGCCTGCCAGTCAGGGCGTTATCACCACCAACAACGGCTATATCCCCTACAAACCGGAAGCGCTGGCCCGCCGTGACGAAAATCGCGAAAACTGGTTAGAGCGTGATCCGGAAGTAAAATGTTTTATGCCGGGTGTGCCGCGCGCAACCTACATGCCGCACCCATTCCAGATTTTCCAGAGCAATAGTGCGTTTTTTATTGCCTACTCCTTTGCCGGCGCCGTGCGCAATATTTATCTTGAAGATCCGGGCGAAGCCCCAATCGATTCTTGGATGGGGCAGTCACACGGAACTTGGGATGGCGACACATTTGTGGTAGAAGTCAGCGGTCTGATTGACTCAACTTGGTATGACCGTGCAGGCAATTACCGCTCATGGGAATCCAAAGTCACTGAACGCTACACAATGATCGACAAAAACACCATTGAATACAGCGCAACAATTGTTGATCCTCAGTTGTATACCGAACCGTGGACAATCAGCATGCCTTTGTACCGCAGACTTGAAAAAGACTTCGAGTTACCCCAATTCAAGTGTGTCGAGTTTGTGGAAGAGCTGTTGTTTGGTCGCTTCCGTAAAGGCCGCCCGATTGAAGGCATGACGATGCCGTTCTAAAAACTTTCACGGCGATTGGGTTTGTTGATCATTGGTTAACTTTGATCAACAAATCCTCTACAACCGGTTCCGCCTTGATCTGCTCACTTGCAGGTCGACATCACCGGTAGTACAAATGGATAAAACAAGAGAAGTTTATGTGTGGCAGATCTGTCAGCAGGTCGGCCCACAGCGTTAAGTCAAGGTTAAGGCGCTTACCTGATAATGAGACAAGATACCGGTAGTTGTCGTCAGGCAGACCGTCATTGCGATGGATGAGAAGTGCCACCTGGTGTAACATTGTTTTCAGCTTAGCTCATTGAATAGGGGAAATTTGTATGAAAATGAAATTGCTTGTAGCTGCAGTCGCAGTGGTAGGTGGCATCGCTGCCATCGGCATGCAATCACCGGCAACCGCACACCATGCGTTTTCCGCTGAATTCGACGCCAATCTGCCAGTAGCACTGCGTGGACCGATCACGCGCGTTGAGTGGATCAACCCGCATTCATGGATCCACCTGCGTCACACCAACGAAGATGGTACTGAACAGGCCTGGATGGCAGAGGGCGGCACACCAAACACCCTGCTGCGTCGCGGTATCAACCGTGGTTCACTCGAAATTGGTACTGAAATTGTGGTAACCGGTTACCAGAGTAAAGACCGTCTGTGCACGCCAGCGTGTCGTGCAAACGGCCGTGATATCACGTTCCCTGATGGCCGTAAGCTGTTCATGGGTTCATCAGGTATCGGTGCTCCACAAGACGGTGCTGATCCAGAGGCAAATTAATACAAACCAGGTCGCGGACAAGTCCGATGATCTGGCAGTATAAAAACGTCCGACTAAAAAAAGCGCTTGGTTGATGATGATCAATCAGGCGCTTTTTTATGTGTTAGTTTTAAGGCGTGTTAAAAACATGGCTGAGGCAGGGGAATTTATGAGCAAACAGAGCAGATTGACCAATGCGGTAACGCGAGCACCATCCGGGCTGATCGCGGCCTTAGGTGTGATAGGTGTATTGCTGGCGATGGATGCTGGCAGAGTCTGCCAATCTGTTGCTGATATCTGGATACGCTCAGGCGCAGGCGCAATGGGTGCGAGACAGCCTGTTAATGCGTGATGCAGCCCTTGCTGCATTTAATGTTGCCAAGACTAACGATTTGCCGGCATTAGAAGAATTGAACAATGCCTTGTATGAGTCCTGCGAGAATTGCCACACCGCCACCCGTTGAGGTGGCGGTATTTTTCAGCGACTCAGAGCACTGGCGCTGGTGAACGATCGCTGGTGCCGCCGCCTCTGAATTCGGTGGCATTCACAAAAAAGCCAGAGGTTTTAAGGCGTATTGTCACGGTTTCAAAACCGCGGTTCTCCCAGAACCAGCCATGCATGCCATTAAAGGCTGCTTCGTAAGCGCCCATTTGTTGTGATGCAACACCTTCGGCGTAACTCTCTTCAGCATCTTCAACCGTAATGTTTTCAGCATGTAAATCGAAGTAAAGGTCACCATCGGCCGACCAGCTGAACACCAAGGCGTTGCCGAGATCCATCAGGTATTTATATTCCAGAGACTGGAAGGGTTCCAATAAAAATTCGACCTCGTCGTTTTTATGAAACTCAAGCTGTGTATGCAAGGCATCGGCACTTGTATCCGCCATGCTACTTAAGCCCAGCAATCTGCCTGTGCCCAAAGGATCTCGGCCAAATTCGGCTGGCAAAATGATGGCAACAAATATCGCCAGTCCCGCCACAAAGGCGGCGCTGATGGCAACAGCAAGGTTGCGTTGATTGTGCTGCGGGTTTTGTTCGTCGCTCATCAGGAGCCTCCAATTCAGGCGTTTAACCACCAGGCGGTCAGTTGATAAATCATCAGAGTAAAACCAGCACACATCAGCATGGTATTGCTGGTGAATGCCATGCGATTAAACCCTGGGTGACGTCGCCACAAGGCAAACACCAGCACAATCAAGCTGAGAGCAGTCAGTTGGCCAAGTTCGACACCCACATTAAAGCTGATCAAGTTGATCAGCAGACCGTCGGGATTAAGATTGAGCTCCTGCAGGCTGGCTGACAGACCAAGCCCATGAAACAGGCCAAATACAAATACCGCCCAGCGGGTATCAGGCCGCCAGCGGCCCAGCGACTGTAAAGCACCCATGTTTTCCAGTGCTTTATAAACCACTGACAAGGCAATGATGGCATCGATCAAATACGCATTGACGCTGATGTTAGCCAATACCCCGGTCAATAAGGTCAGACTGTGGCCAAGAGCAAACAGTGAGACGTACTGAATAACCTGCAAAGGTCGGTTCAGGAAAAACACCACCCCGGCCAGGAATAACAGGTGGTCATACCCTGTTACCATATGTTTGGCGCCGAGATAAATAAAGGGGCCGATAGCGGCGCCGGCATTGGATGTTACAAAGTCGGCATCACCACCTGCAATATTGTGTGCAAATGCAATTGCTGGGAATAAGCATCCTACGATGATGGCAATAGCTACTGGCACCGTCTTTATACAGGACATGAATTGCGTCCACATGGGATATGCGTATTGCACCTTACTCCGTCAGGCTACGGGGTTGAAATCGCGACAGAATGTCAGGGTTGTAGGCCTGATGGCACGCTGTGCACACGCTGTATAGCTGTGCGCCGGCCTGAAACAAATCTTCTTTATTTTGTTCCTCAGCCGCTTTCATGATGGATCTGCCGACTGTGCTGGTCGCCTGTGCGTAAGTTGACCAAGGTCCTTCCAGGACTCGACCGGGCAGTAACATGAGATTGCCTGCTTCGACAATCATGGCGCCATGGTTGTCGACATTGATCCAACCTTCGTCATCAGTCGGGTAGAGCTCGTAATAACCTTCATTTTCATCAAGAATCCAGCCTGCGGACTTCCATAGCACATCGGCAATGGGCTCCAGCACATGCGCCATGAATTCCGCGGTGTCCAATGTCAGATTGTAGCCAGTGGTGTCACTACTGACAGTAGTGGCGGTAGTGGGGGGGGACTCCTGACCGCACCCGACCAGACCCAATGATGTCAATGTGGTCAAAAGTATTGCGCGTTTTACAACTCGACTTAAAAGCATGATCTTGATTCCTGGATTGGCAGGATTTGAAAACGCTTGCCAGGCGATAAAGCTGATACCTGCATGATACGCGCATGGGTTGATCAGCATCAACCGTCGTTTGTGGTGCGCTATGTGTCGTATTGTCGCGTTTGGTTTCTTCATAGACAGCATGAGTGCGACTTGATTCTGTTGCTGCACTGGTTTAGCTTTCAGCGTGCTCCACAACAATAATTATCAGAGAAAGGAATGCGGGCCATGGCGCTTGTCGTCTGCACAAAAAAGAGATCATCCGTATCAGGCAACCCGATCGGGGCAAATCCAAAACCTGTGAAGAACTTGTTGCGACCACTGCTGATGGCATGGGCAGCGATGAGTCTGCTAGGGCAGGCAATGGCACAGACGCCAGATTATGAGCCGCCGCGAACACCCGCGGGCAAACCTGATTTTCAGGGTATCTGGACCAACGCCTCGATCACCGATTTGCAGCGCAATCCTCAATACACAGCACTGGTGATTCCGCCAGAAAATCTGGAGCAACTGACCGCACAGCACCCACAAAATGTTCGCCAGGCCACTGATGATAACTTGCAACAAGGCGAGCTGCTGGATGGTTCAGATCTGGGCATGGGGCGTGGGTACAACGCATTCTGGATTGATCCAGGTACCAGTTTTGGACTGGTCAAAGGCGAGTATCGTACGTCCTGGGTCATCGAGCCCGACAATGGCCGTATTCCATACTCCGAGCAAGGACAGGTGCTGCGTCGTGAATATCGTGAAAAATTCAGCAGCAATGACGGTCCTGAAGGCCGCGCCTTGGGCGAACGCTGCCTGATCGGTTTTGGAGGAACAGGTGGCCCGCCCATGCTAAATGTCTTGTACAACAACCACTACCAGATTGTGCAGACCGATGGTTACCTGATGATTATGGTGGAGATGAATCAGGACGCCCGTATTATCCCCATCGGAGGCAAACACCGCCCGCGCGAGTTACAGCAATGGCTGGGTGATTCCATTGGATGGTGGGAAGGCGACACCCTGGTTGTAGAAACTGTCAGCCTGCATCCGCAGCAGGCCGGAGGTGGCCAGATACCTTTGTCAGATCAGGGAAAAATTATTGAACGTTTTACCCGATGGTCTGATGGTCAGATTTTTTATGCATTTGAAGTGAATGATCCGGTGTATTACACCCAGACCTGGCGCGGTGAAATGAGTATGAATGCCAGCGATTCGCGCATTTATGAATATGCCTGCCATGAGGGTAACTATGGGTTGCCGGGCATTCTGGCAGGCGAGCGGCGGGCAGAAGCAGATGCGGCGAACCCATAAGTTGATCTGACGCAATACGACAAATCAAATACAGATTGCAAACATAAATGAGAGTTATTATCATTCGCNNTTATCCGCAGGTTGCACGGCGCAGGCGGCTGAGGTCAACGTGTATTCCGGCCGTGAAGAAAATCTGATCAAACCCGTTCTTGATCGTTTTACCGCGCAGACTGGCATTAAAGTTAATCTGATTACCGCAGGTGCCGATGAGTTAACGACCCGTCTTGAGCTGGAGGGTGCAAACTCACCAGCTGACCTGCTGTTGACGGTGGATGTTGGCCGGCTGCTGCGCGCCAAAGAGATGGGATTGCTGCAAGCTGTCGATTCTGATGTGCTTGAAAGCCAGATTCCGGCGCAATACCGCGACTCGGAGGGTGAGTGGTTTGGTGTGTCACTGCGCTCTCGCGTTGTGGTTTACGATAAAGAACGTGTCAACCCTGCACAATTATCGACTTACGAAAATTTGGCTGATCCCAAGTGGAAAGGCAAAATTTGCATTCGATCTTCCTCCAATATCTATAACCAGTCGATGACTGCGGCCATGATCAGCCATCATGGTGTTGAAAAAACCGAAGCATGGGCCAAGGGTCTGGTCGCCAATTTTGCGCGTCAGCCACAGGGCGGCGATCGTGATCAGATTGCTGCAGTCGCGATCGGTCAGTGCGAATTAGCCATCGTGAACACCTATTACCTTGCCGGCATGATCAATGCCACCAGTGCAGAACAACGCGAGCAAGCATCCAAAGTGGCTGTGTTCTGGCCCAATCAACAAGATCGTGGCGCACACATCAATATCAGTGGAGCTGGCCTGAGTGCGCATGCACCTAACCGCTCAGAAGCGATTCAATTGCTGGAGTTTCTGGTGAGTGATGAGTCGCAGACCTGGTATGCGGAAGCCAATAACGAGTTTCCGGTACGCGCAGGTGTGCCGGTCAGCACAACGCTGCAGTCCTGGGGTGAGTTTAAAGCGGACGCACTGCCTTTGGAGCAACTCGGTATCCATAATGCCGAAGCGGTGCGTGTGATGGATAGAGCCGGCTGGCGTTGAAGGCACGGGTTTGACTGACAAGGCACAATCCTCAAAACAGCACAACGCGCAAACAATCATGGCGCGCATGGGCAAACACGGCTCACTGCTCGCCATTATTGTTTTGTGTGTGCTGCTGAGTGTGCCTGTTTTAACGATTTTTTCGTCAATTTTTGATAGCAGTGATGGCGTCTGGCAGCATCTGGTCGACACGCTGCTCTGGTCTTACATCGCCCAATCGCTGCAATTGATGTTGGGCGTTGGTGTACTGGTGCTGTTACTGGGTGTGGCACCGGCGTGGCTGGTCACCATGACGCGCTTTTCAGGCAGTCGCTGGCTGGAATGGGCGCTGGTACTGCCTTTGGCCATGCCGGCCTATATCATTGCCTATACCTACACGGGCATGCTGGATGTTGCTGGCCCGGTGCAGGGATTTATTCGCGACACCTTTGACTTGCGCTTTGGTGACTACTGGTTTCCTCAGATTCGGTCCACCGGCGGTGCAATAACCATGTTGTCACTGGTTTTGTATCCCTATATTTATCTGCTGTCGCGTATGGCTTTTCTGGAGCAATCAGTGTGTGTGCTTGAGGTGTCCCGCACCTTGGGAGCCAGTCCCTGGCAGGCATTCAGCCGGGTGGCAGTGCCCTTGGCGCGCCCGGCTATTATGGCTGGTTTGGCCTTGGTGTTAATGGAGACCCTGGCTGACTATGGCACCGTGCAGTATTTTGGCATTTCCAGTTTTACCGCCGGCATTTTTCGCACCTGGTTTGGCATGGGGAGTGCGACCGCTGCTGCACAGCTTTCCGCTGTTTTGATGTTGTTTATTCTGGCGCTGGTGATTGCCGAACAGTGGTCACGTAATCGTGCCCGTTATCATCACACCAGCACGCGATATTCACAGCTACCTCAACTCAAGTTGACGGGTTGGAAGAAGGCTGGCGCGTTAGTTTATTGCCTGGCGCCAGTACTGTTTGGATTCATTATCCCGTTTTTACAATTGGCATGGTGGGCATGGGACACCCGTGCACTGGTTGATTTCAGCGCCTTCAGTCAGCTCATTATCAACAGCTTGCGACTGGCGTTTACCGCTGCCCTGATCGCATTGATATTGGGCATGTTCATTACTTACACAAAACGACTGCAGCCAGGCATGCCGATGCGGACGGCTACCCGCATTCTGGGTTTGGGATATGCCGTACCGGGAACGGTGATCGCTGTGGGTGTATTGATTCCTTTTGCGTGGTTTGATAACTCCTTGGACGCTTGGATGCGTGCGCAGTTTGGCATCAGCACTGGCCTGTTGATGAGCGGCACGCTGATAGCAGTGGTATTTGCTTACATTGTGCGTTTTCTGCCGGTGGCGATGAATACGATGGATGCCGGATTGGGAAAAATCAAACCAAGTATGGATGACGCAGGCCGCTCCATGGGGCTGGGTCCGTTCCAGATTCTCAGGCGCATTCATATCCCCATGCTAAAAGGCAGCTTGCTGACCGCAGCCTTGCTGGTGTTTGTTGATGTGTTGAAAGAACTGCCCGCTACCTTGATTCTGCGCCCCTTCAATTTTAATACGCTTGCCATTCGCACCTATGAACTAGCCAATCAGGAGCGCCTGACTGAAGCCGCAGCGTCGGCATTGATGATCGTTCTGGCCGGCATTATTCCTGTTATCATCATCAGCCTTTCAATTTCAGCTTCACGACCCGGTCATGACAAACGCACTTGAATTAAGACACGTCTCCGTGGACTTGGAGAAAACGCCGATTGTGCGTCAGATCAGTCTGACACTCAGATCAGGTGATATCGGGTGTTTGTTAGGCCCCAGTGGATGCGGCAAAACTACATTATTAAGAGCCATTGCCGGTTTTGAAGCGGTGAGCAGCGGCGAAATTTTGATTGCCGGGGAAAGTGTCAGTGGCGCCGGATTACATCTTCCTGTTGAGAAACGCCATGTTGGTATGGTGTTTCAGGACTACGCACTGTTTCCGCATATGAATGTGCGTGACAACATTGCGTTCGGATTGCGATCACTTCAAGGCGCCGCTCGCCGCCAGCGCGTGCATGAATTGGCGGCCATGTTACGCATCACTGAGCTGCTTGATGCCTGGCCGCATCGATTATCCGGTGGCCAGCAGCAAAGAGTGGCGATTGCGCGGGCAATGGCCCCCAAACCCCGCATTTTGCTGTTGGACGAACCCTTCGCCAGTCTGGACGTGGAATTGCGTGAGCAAATAGCACGTGAAATTCGCCTGGTACTCAAGAGTGATGGCATCACCACTATTCTTGTCAGCCACAATCAATATGAAGCATTTGCCATGGCAGACGAGATTGGTGTGATGAGTGCCGGCTCCCTGCAACAATGGAGCCCGGCATTTGAGCTGTATCATGAGCCTGCCAATGCTTATGTGGCTGACTTTGTTGGCGAAGGTGTGTTTTTACCAGGCACCGTGGTTGATGACTTGCATGTGCAGACCGAGCTGGGACTGTTACATACCGATCAACCGCTGGGGTTTTATGCGGGAGAGGGTGTATCTGTGTTGATTCGACCGGACGATGTGATCCACGATGACCATAGCTCGGCCACCGCCAAAGTGATCGACAAGGCCTTCAGAGGCTCACAGTTTTTATATACGCTAGAACTGGAAAGTGGCGCGCGTGTGCTGAGTCTGGTGCCCAGTCACCATGCGCATGGTAAAAATACCCAGATAGGCATCCGGGTGGAAATGGACCATCTGGTCG
>DITX01000177.1 GCA_002422225.1 Gammaproteobacteria bacterium UBA6173 | reverse complement strand
CCATAAACTGACCGCTGTGACTTTCGGCCACAAAAACATGACCATCAGGCGCAACCAATACTGCGTTAGGTTCGTTGAGGTGTGTGGGCGGGTTTCCGGCCTCACCGGGTGTACCGAGTGTCAGCAGTACTTCACCTTGTGGGCTGAACTTCACGACCTGGTGACCACCTTTAAAGGCGTTTGGAAACTTTTCAAGTTCTTGTGCGGTGGGTGCACGTGCGTCCGTTACCCAGACGTTGCCTTGACGATCCACGGTCATACCATGTGGCCAGGTAATCAGGCCAGCACCAAAACTTTGAACCACATTGCCTTGTGGATCCAGTTTAACCATGGGGTCAACAGTTGAGCCCGCACAGGAGTTGGCGCCACAACGATCGCCAGCCCAGAGATGCACGCCATCGATGTCTACATGAACGGCGCTGACAGAACCCCAACTGCGCCCATCTGGCAGAGTGCCCCAATTGCGCACTGTCTCATAGGGATTCGGTAAAAAGTTTTCAGGCGGAACATTGGCATGCTCGGCGGGACCAATGGCACCACGTTGAGCGAGTGCAGTGCCGGACGCCAGCGCGAACAGTGCACCAGAAAATACCAAACCGAGAGTCAGGGCGCGTCGGCCATTGCGAACGGTTTTTTTCATCATCACAAACCTCTTTTTATTGGGGCACAGGTGTTATCCACGTGTGCAACGATGGTGTGTCAACAACTTCTGTGACGCTTTCAAAGCGATTCAACAGAATGAGCGAGAAAATGTACTGAGAGCGCGGCCTTGTCAAGATAAACCGGATAACTGGAAATCCAAAAGAGTCATCCCCATATACCGCAGCAATGAGGCGCATAACCTGGAGCCAAGCCTATGAGCGAAAATCTGATCACTGTCAGCTGTCCACACTGCCACCGCAAGAACCGGATGCCGGCTCAGCGACTGACACATGATGGTAAATGCGGCGCCTGCAAACAGCCCTTGTTTGAAGGCGCGCCACTGGAATTATCCAACAGCAGTTTTAGTGCACATGCCAGTGCAGATCTGCCATTGGTGGTTGACTTCTGGGCGCCCTGGTGTGGGCCATGTCGACAATTTGCGCCCGTCTTTGAGGCGGCAGCACGCAGCATGGAACCGGCCGTCCGACTAGCCAAAGTGAACACTGAAGTCGAACAAGAGCTAGCGCAGAAATTTGCGATTCGCAGTATTCCGACTTTGATGATTTTTAAAGCGGGCCGCGAAGTTGCGCGGGTTTCCGGCGCATTGCCGCCAGAGCAGTTCAGGCAATGGGTCGCGCAGTCCTTGCGATAGCGGCTCGATAAAAACACGACCAATCAGGTAACTCAAGACAACACAGCGTTGCTCAGAGTTACCTGAATGCTTTTCTGTGGTTACAGTGCGGTCGCAAAAATTGCCAACATTCGGCCCCATGCGCGCTCAGCAAGTTCTTCGTGGTAAATCGGGAAGTCAGGCACACACCAGCCATGCATGGCGGCATACACTTCAATTTCTGCCTCAACGCCAGCCGCATCAAATGCCGCACGCAGCACATTTTTGCTTTCTGGGTCGCGCTCATCGTCGTTCTGTGCAACGGCAATCAGCATGTGCGCTTTCATGTTCGGGATGCCGAGGTGCGGGCTGTCGGCATTGGCTGTATTCAGCCCACCGCCATGGAATGAGCCACCGGCACCAATACGATCAGGCAACGCCGCGGCCGTGCGCATTACAATCGGGCCGCCCATGCAGTAACCCATGGTGCCAATCTTCCGACCGGTATCAACAGGCGCCTGCTGATCCAGCCAGGCCACAAAGGTGCGTGCGTCGGTGACGTGAGTCTGCGCGTTTAATGCACCCGCCATTGGCATCACAATACTGCGGATGTCCGGATCCTGGAAGCTGGCACCGTCAGGCACAACGGGCGACGGCGCGCTGCGGTAGAAGGGGTTAACAACCAGCACGGAATAACCAGCCTGTGCCATGCGTTTACCCATTGCGCGAAAGGCCGGGCGCAGACCCAGAATATCAGGCCAGATCAAAACGGCAGGGTGACGGCCACTGGACGGGTGTACAAAATAACAGTCAGCAACACCATCAGGGGTTTGGATGGTCACATCGCTTTCAACCACATCCTGGGCATTTGCTACCGGCGGCAGCATCAAGGCGAGCGCTGCACCGGCAGTCAAGGTGTTAAACTGGCGGCGCGTGAACTGTCCGCTTTTTTTCAAAAGTTCCTGATCTTCTTCAAAGGTATGCTGGTCACACATGAGCGTTCTCCTGTTGTTGGCTTTAATTGTCTGGAGCAGGGTTCTGGCAGGCAGATCATGCTATCTGAATCAATCTATACGCGCAAAGTATCTACTTTGGTTTTGCGCAGAGCTGACCTTTGTATGCGATAGCTTGACCATCCTGATTTGTGGGCACATAGTTAAGCGAGCATCATCTAGCTGAGTATGATCCGCGCAACTACTTAACAAATAAGGATATGTCGCACAGCCGCGACCTATCCCATTGTTGAACAAGCCCGGTCTCGTTCGTCTCTCGATAGGAAATAAATTCTTGAAGATTGAGCCGAAGTGCGAGGTGTTTATCCCCTCGTATTTTTGATGGGCGAGTGCCTGCCTCGCCCCTGCAGACAATAAAAAATTCACGCTATCGCATAGGTTGTTGTAGTCCCTCCACGTTAAATGAATGGCTGTGCTTCCCGCACCTGAATCTATTGCGGTGCTGACCGTGGCCGGATAAAGCCAATAATCGACGGTAACCCCAAGCCTGCTGCACGCAGTGCCACCAGGAGGCGCGCACGAAAGACCTTCGCCAGGGCGCGGCCATTAAACAGGTAGCGGGTGCTGAGTGTTTTCCAACCGGTGGTTGATCCTTCTCGCTCAACGCCACCACCAGGAACAATGATGTGAACGTGCGGGTGATACTCGAGCCGCCGCGTGTGGGTGTGCAGTACGGCGGTCATGGCCAATTGGTGCCAAATTGAAAGCTCATTGTGATGCCTGATACCACACCAATTGCAAAAGTTAGCGCAAATATTTGTACCCAGAAATGCTAGGCGTTTTCCCAGTGTGTATCGTTAGTGAGAGTGTAGCGGATGCGGAAGAACAGCAGAATCCAGCCCAGGCCGATGGTAATTGACGGGAAAAGGATATGAAAACTTATGTTTGCGGCGAACTGTGCACGCGCAAGAACAAACGGGTCAAAATCCATCATGATCAGTGGCCTGAAGACGCGAAAAAAATGGAAGTCCCGACAATTGACGAGACTTCCTCAAAACCTTCCTTACAGGGACTTCTTGCAGAAGTAATAGTCAGTACATTCGTACTCACCTGACGTCATCCTGCGGGTTGCCTCGGCAACCGTTTTGGCGGGGGGCACGATCACCTTATCGCCAGGCTGCCAACCTTCCGGGGTAGCCACGCTGTGTTTGTCGCTGGTTTGCAGGGCCGCTAACAAGCGCAGGAACTCTGCGATCGACCGGCCATTGGACATCGGGTAATACACCATCGCCCGCAGCTTGCCTTCGGGATCGATCAGAAACGTAGCGCGTACCGCTGAAGTATCAGAGGCACCCTCATGGATCATGCCATACGCTCTTGCTACATCCATTTTCAAGTCATCGATGATTGGGAACGGTATATCCACCCCAAATTTTTCTTTGATGTTGAGCACCCAGGCAATGTGAGAGTGGGTACTGTCAATGGACAACCCCAG
>DITX01000030.1:3001-22534 GCA_002422225.1 Gammaproteobacteria bacterium UBA6173 | reverse complement strand
CCCCCCCCATTCTCTTTTTCCATCAAAACTCAAGTAGATCTTGGCCCCTAAAGTGCTCCGATGAATGCTGGCCTTTTGGTGCAGCCATGGACTCGATCATATAGAAATCTGGCTCATACTCGATATTTCGCCATTCATAGAATTCGGGTTTTTCGATCTCTTCATATTCAACCACCAGCATCGAGCCTCCGTGCTCTTTGCCGTTGATTGAGAAGTAGTTGATAACCTGCCCGGGATGACCGCCTTCCCCATAGTTGTCAGCGACCTGTGAGTTCCAACCCGAGAACATCAGGATGGCATCCTTGGTGACGGCTTTTTCCAGCTCGGTCGGCGCTGCCGGAGCGACGACCAATGGTCCCCACATGCCGCGAAGACCGACGTGCTCCGATACATTGACGTGGCAGTGATACCAGAGGCTGCCGGGTTTGTCAGCAATGAATCGATAGGTGTGGCTCTCGCCCGGTTCAATCGGGTGCCGTGTGACATGTGGTACACCATCGTGCTGCCATGACCCGGTCTGAAAGATACCGTGCCAGTGCACTGTGTGATTGAGTGTGCTGAAGTTGTGTACGGTGACTTCCACTTCATCGCCTTCATTAACATGGTACAGGGGCCCCGGAACCTGTCCGTTAAAACCCCACACCTTGCTTTTGAATCCGGGAGCCACTTCGATCTCAACCTCTTCAATCGTCATTTCGAAGCTGCGTACCTCTGCGAGGGTTGGTCCGGCGAGAGCCAGCCACAACACACTACAGATGCCAAGCAGCAGTTTATATTTCATGTTTTTCTCCTTAATGCTTTTCAGTTTTCGCAACAAAGCTTGCGCAGATGTGCGACCAATGCTTCTATCTCAGACTCATTCAGGTTGTGTCGCCACGCGGGCATGAGAACAGACTTGTTGATTGCAGGGCCCCCTTCGGCAATCACCTTGAAGAGCTCCGCATCACTGCGCGCGCTCATTTCGCCTTTATCGATGTGAGATCGGGGCTGCACGTTTATGTGGCTGGCATTGATGCCTTTGCCATTGCCTTGTGTGCCATGACATTGCACGCAGTACATGTCATACAGTAATGCTCCGTCTGCTTCTGCTCCGAACGCGGGACCCAAGTTCGCCAAAAAAGCAAGAGCGCCGATGCCGGTAACTCGCACAACATTTTTAAGCTGATTTCGCATAGTTACTCCTCCAGCATCAGCAGGTAGTGCACTAACTTGTGCACAGCGGGTTCATTCATTTCAAGGACAGGCATGACTGTGTTGGGGTCCCAGGCAACAGGATTGAGGATGAATGACGACAGATAGGCGGCTTGCAAACGCTGGGCAGCGTTATACAACAATGGTCCTGACAATCCGCCAGATGTCGTGCTGTCCTGATGGCAGGCATCACATCCTTTGAATCGTCTGAAATCCATGACACCCATACGCATCGCTACAGTGCCGGATTGATAGGTATCGGCTTCGATCAAAGCGGATTTGCTTTTTAATAACATCAAGGCTGTCGCCACTGCATCAGCTTCCTCAGTGCTCAGCGTCGGGTGCGCAAACCTTACATCCGTATCAAGTGTGTCGCCATCTCCTGTGTTGATAATGTGGCGCTGCGGATAGTAACCCGCCGGATGAATGGGCGAGGGATTGCTCAGCCATGAAACCAGCCAGTCTCGGTTGTATTTATTACCAGCAAAGTGCAGCGGAGGTGCCATGCGGCTTAAACGTTCATTTTTGGCGATGTTGTTCGCTGGCGCCTGAAGTGCGTGGCAGGATGCACATTGGGATTGCAGTATGGATTCCACGTCAGCGAAGGCATGCGGTGGCGCTGCTGTGACCAGCGCCGCTGCTGCCACCAACGCGCTGGCAATGCTCGCCAGGTTGGTTACGTTCATAGTGTGACTCCGGTATTGGTTGTCAGCGAAGAATCAGATTGCCGTTGCGGCCCTTTTCCGGATCAGCATCTTCATGGTTCATCAGAACTGTAATCGCTCCGCCCATGGCAGCCTTCATCCGGTGGTCAACGATGGCATTATTAGTCGGTCGGTCAGCAGGAGGAATCAAATCCAGAACCATGCCATGTGCCGGAGCAACATTGACTGTTTGTAGTCCGTGGCTGATGTTTTTGGGATTGCCATTGTCCCAGACTCGATCCCAGATTCCGGCAATAGGGTGCAGGGCGGCCGTATCATTGATTGAGGCATTTACAAAAAATATACGCACACGCTCACCAGGTTTGGCCTCCAGCGCAAGACTGGCGTTAGGATCATGTACCGGATCGTAGTGAAAGACTTTGCCATTGATCAGCGCTGCTTCCCAGGTATTGCCTGCAGTGATGTCGTGCGCGGAGCTGCCTTCCTCAAACAGATCACCCTGTACCAGCACGTATTCGCGATCCGGCTCAGGATACGCGTCACTGTAGCCTTCTGCAGGATCTACAATGATGACGCCGTACATGCCGCGACTGATATGCTCCGCCATGGACTCGCTTCCGCAGTGATAAATGAATACACCAGGGTAGTCAGCACGAAACTCGTAGTGCTTGGAGTCCCCCGGGCTCACATCTGAAAATTCATCCAGAACATCAACCCGCGCAGCATGGAAGTCCATAGAATGACTGTTGCCATTGGCTGCATCGTTGTGCATGGAAAACTTCACTACATCGCCCTGACGAACCCGGACCAAAGGTCCCGGAATGGTGCCATCGTACGTCCACATGTTGCGTGTTTCGCCAGCATTATTGATGGCCACGTTAACCTCTTTGACAGTCATGGCCACGGTTACTTCCGCAGCATGGCTGCTGCTCAACAGGCCAAGGGTCAGGCTGGCAATTGCAGTGAGTGCGGTAATCGCCTTGCGCAAGCGGTAATCACTCTTCATATGTTTACATCCTTTAGTGTTAGTTTCATCGTGCAAGGTTGTAAGCAGTTAACGTGCCAATAAAATAATTCTTGATCGTCAATAGCTTGGTAGGCTAGGATGTCGTAAATACATCTTAATTCTTGTTGTCAAAATGACAACATATGATGTTGTTGCTACACTAATGGAGGCGTATGACTCAGTATCAAGAGATGTTGCAGGAGCTTTCGGAAATCGTTGCTGACCTGTCGCGTGACATGGCAGTCGAGGCACGTTTCAAGCGATTGCTGGATGCATTGATGACCTGTTTTCCATGTGACGCCACGGCGTTGTTGCAGCTTGAAGGTGGTGAGTTGGTGCCACGCGCTGTACGCGGGTTGAGTCACGAAACCATGGGGCGCCGATTTGTGGTGGATGAACAGCCTCGCCTGAAAGAAATTCTTCATAGTCGCGGTGTGCTGCGTTTTGCTGCCGATTCGCAGCTGCCTGATCCTTATGATGGGCTAGTAGAGTCGGAAGATCACTATTTGCATGTGCACGATTGCATGGGAGCCGCGCTACACGTTGATGGGCGCATTTGGGGAGTATTGACACTGGATGCGCTGAAGGCCGGAAAGTTTGACGGCCTTGATCTGCCTTTGCTTGATACATTTGTTTCGGTTGCGGCAGCGAGCATTCGCGCAGCTGAACTGATCAATTGTTTATCCCACGATCTAGAGCGACATCAACTTGTGCTGCACAGTGTCTCTCGGGACAAAGCCGACAAGGAGTTGATTGGTGACAGTCCGGCCATGACACGATTGCGCCGAGAAGCAGAGATGGTCGGAAGATCGGATCTGCCAGTTCTTATTCAGGGGGAAACCGGTACCGGAAAGGAGCTGGTCTCACACTTCATTCATCTCAACTCGCCACGTTCTGACAAAATTATTGTTCATGTAAATTGCGCGGCACT
Organism: Gammaproteobacteria bacterium UBA6173; assembly: GCA_002422225.1. Taxonomy (GTDB): domain Bacteria; phylum Pseudomonadota; class Gammaproteobacteria; order Pseudomonadales; family Pseudohongiellaceae; genus Pseudohongiella. Next base: position 18,741 of record DITX01000030.1, on the reverse strand, counting down.
GCCAGAATCACTGGCAGAAAGTGAATTGTTCGGGCATACCGCTGGTGCGTTTTCCGGAGCAGTTAGCGCCAGGGCCGGCAAGTTTGATCTGGCAGATCAGGGCACATTGCTGTTGGATGAAATCGGCGAGCTTCCGCTAGCTCTGCAAGCCACGTTGCTGCGGGCTCTGCAAAGTGGTGAGATACAGCGCGTGGGTAGTGACAAGCTGCATACTGTGAATGTGCGCGTGATAGCAGCCACCAATCGTAATCTTGAGCAAGAGGTAGCGGCTGGCCGTTTTCGTGCGGACCTGTACCACCGGCTGAGCGTTTACCCTATCACTATCCCGCCGCTGAGAGACAGGGCTGATGATATATTGCAACTGGCTGGCCACTTTCTCCAGCTAAACGAGCGACGCTACGGATTACGCACATTGCGACTGGCGCCGGATGCAAGCCGCTGGCTAAAGGAATATGCTTGGCCGGGCAATGTGCGTGAACTGGAACATGTTCTGGCCAGAGCCACAGTCAAGGCAACGGGTAGACAGTCTTATCGCCAACGCGTTACACAAATTTTGCGCGAAGATTTGGGACAGGAAATGCCTGTAACATCCACTGTTCCGGTCTCAGAATATACCCCGGCCGATAACATCAGCTTTCAAGAAGCCGTCGAACAGTATAAGTACTTGTTGGTGAATCGAAGGTTTCAGGCTCATCAGCACAATATCGCCGAAACTGCGCGGTCTTTGAATCTCGACCGTGGTAATTTATACCGTATGATCAAAAGGATGGGCATAAAGTGAAAATATTTATTAATCGATTATTTTCCTTTGCTTTCCGTCCATTTTTTCTGCTGGGTGTTATTTTTAGCACGTCGGCAATCATTGTGTGGTTATTAGTCTGGAACGGATGTCTGTTACTTAACTGGTCCAGGGCCCCCGTACATTGGCATGCCCATGACATGATGATGGGGTTGATGGCAGCTGCAATTGCTGGATTTGTATTGACAGCTATTGCTAATTGGACATCCCGACCGGCAGTGGCCGGATGGCCTCTGGCAATCTTGGTAATCTTCTGGATTGCCGGCCGACTGGCGATGTTGTCGCCAGTGCTAAGTGCATTAGCTGATGCGCTATTCTGGTTAGTATTATGTGTGCTGGTCGCACGGGAGCTGTTCAGTGTGCGGAACCAACGCAACTATAAAGTGTTGGCACTGCTGCTAATGCTCAGCTTTACTGATATGTTGTTTCACGCTGGAGAATTGCAGCTGCTTCCACTTGTCGATCTTCAACGGACGTTGCATGCTCAGCTATGGATGGTGATCATTTTGATCAATGTGATAGGTGGGCGCGTGATACCAACCTTTACCGGCAATTGGCTGCGTCGGCAAGCGCCTAAGGGAGCGGAGCTGGGTCCATCCGGCTTGCCCGGTGCCTTTGGTCTAGTTGATCAATTTGCTATAGGTTTGCTGCTGTTATTTGTGGCGAGCGTTATACTTCAGTTGCCTGCTGCTGTCGCAATACCTTTGGGATTTTGCTGTTTTGTAGCCCAAGCTTGGCGTTTGTTGCGTTGGAAATTCTGGCTGACACTCTCTGACCCGCTTGTGTGGATGATGCATCTGTCCTATGCATGGCTGGTTGCGGGCATCTTGCTATGGACGCTTTCGTTGACTGGAATTGTTCCTAATACTGCTGCCGTGCATGCACTGACCATTGGGGCCATTACCAGCATGATTATCAGTGTCGGTGCACGTGCCGCGTTGGGGCATACCGGGCGTGTTTTAGAAAGTCATTATTTGTTAACAGCTTCAATCATATTGTTGAGTCTCGCAGCTCTCGCTCGCATTGCAACTTCCATGGCAGGCGGATCGTATTGGCTTGAGGTGGCCGCAGGGCTCTGGCTGTCGGCACTGCTTTGTTTTGCTCTGCGTTATGTGCCGATTCTGGTCGGTCCAGCGAAGTAGCTTTTGTAAACACTTTCGACTCAAGAAGCTTTTTAGATCAGGCGATTTGTATTGAACAATACAAAAGTATGCCTCTTTGACAGAATACTTGCGATGCGAGTCCTAGCATTGGGCGATGTCAATCGTAGGCTGAGCGCAGCCAGCTTGATAGATTATGCGAGTGCATACTTTGTGCGGGTTACACCTTCTAAGGCTCGTCTTCATGCAGGAACCTCGGAAGATGCCGCGGTGCCGCTGCGTTCGTTGTGTGTCCCCAGTGAAATCACCGGGATAAACACGGTGATCATCAACCCCAGCAGACAGATCCACAGGCTGGCGTTAAACATGGAGGTAATGGCGTTTGAAAACGCCGCCCGTGTGCCTTGCTGGATGGTGGTTACAGCCGCCTGCACCTGAGCATCCATACCAGTCCGGTAGGCTGCCAGATAGCGCTGTGCTCCGGGGATTTCTCTGGCGTCTTTGCTGCTCAGATACTCTACCAATGGTGTTTTTAACTCTGCCGGCAGCAGTGGATTGTTGACCAGTTCAGCAGCCGCATTGCGATCGCCGGCAAAGGCGTGTTCTACGGTCGGAGTGTAGGCCTCAAAACGCGCCCGTACCGGTGCTTCCACGGCTTGTGGATTCATCGCGCTGGACTGCGCCTGGCTCATGCTGAACGCGGCGCCGCCTGCCGCCATTTGTGGCAGCTGCTTGGGCAGCTCTGTGGCCAGGCTGCTGACCATCACCGCACCAAAAATGGCGACGCCAACCGTGTTGCCCACCTGTCGGAAGAACTGTGTAGAGCTGGTCGCGACACCGACCTTGGCAATCGGGAACGCACTTTGCACAATCAGATTGATCAGGCTCTGTGACGGGCCCAGACCCAGTCCGACCACCGCCATGGCAATATTGAGCTGGGTCAGCGTGGAGTCCACATCCAGCCGCGTGAGCAGGTAGACACCAACAACCAGAATGATGACACCGCCGACCATATACGCTTTGTATTTGCCGGATTTTGACACCAGCCGCCCGCTCAGAATACTGGTGAGCATCAGCCCTCCCATCAGCGGCAACATGGCAAAACCACTACCGGTCGCATCGACGCCCAGCACCACCTGCATGTACAGCGGCATAAACATCACCGCGCCCATAAACGCCATGCCTAGAATAAATGAGGACAGGTTGGCAAAAACAAACACACGGCTTTTAAACAGATTCATCGGCATCACCGCATCAGCCGTACGCGACTCTACGGCAATAAATCCGATCAGCGCCACCGCGCTCAAGGTAAACATACTGAGCAACTCTGTTGAGTCCCAAGCGTAACGGTTGCCACCCCAGGTTAATGCCAACAGGAAGGGGATAAACACCACCAGAAGTAGCATGGCGCCGAGGTAGTCGATTTTGCCGCCCTGATGCTTATTCAGTGTCGGCATCTTTTTCGCCACCATATACAACGCCACCAGGCCTAGCGGCAGGTTGGCATAAAACACCCAGCGCCAACCAGCGATGGGGTGACCAAACCAGACACCGCTGGCGTGGTCGGTGAGCAGGCCACCTATGGTCGGGCCAATCAGGCTGGCCAGTGCAAACACGGCACTAAACAGACCCATAAAGCGGGCGCGCTGCATCGGCGGATACAGATCAGCAACAATGCCAATGGCGCTGGTAAAAAGCGCTGCGCCGCCCACGCCTTTGATGGCACGGAAGATAATCAGCTGCATCATGCCGTTACCGAGCAAGGGCAGATCGCCAAACTCACCACTGAGGCCGCACAGCACCGAGCCGGCTAGGAAAATACTGATGCCCCACACCAGGATGCGTTTGCGGCCGTACATGTCGCCGAGTTTGCCAAAGATTGGCACCAGCACCGTTGAAGACAGCATGTACGCCGTTGTCACCCAGGCATACAGCTCAAGGCCGTTCAGGTCGGCCACGATGGTGGGTGTGGCGGTGGACAGGATGGTCATGTCCAGTGCGCCGAGCATAAAAACAACAAGAATGGCGATCAGTGAGATACGTCTCTGCTGATCCGTGATGACGGCCTGCGTGTCACTCATGGCTAGAGTTCCTGGATTGAGTCTGTTCTATTCGGAGGAGGTGTTGTTGCGCAAGGCGTCGACCAGTTTCTGGTTGAGCCGCTCGTATTCCTGCAGCTCGTCGGCGCTCAGTACACTAAACATCGGTGTCAGCCAAGTGGCGGCATTATCGGTACGTGCGGCCACCAGCTGCTCACATGTGGGGCTCAGTGTCACGACGCTGGCGCGGCGGTCCCGCTGCTAAAGCAGAATGCTGATTGTCAGTAAGACTCGCGGTAAAGGCAACGCTTATTATATATGGCTGTTTAGCCATACCAAGTGTAGTATTTGCGCATGGCGATATCAAATTTTGAGTGGGATGAGTCCAAAGACCTCGACAATCAGCTAAAGCATGGCGTTTCACTTTTAGAGATTCTGTCATTCGCATTACCAGAAAATGATCAGGGAACTGCTGGATGAGTACGTTGCTCATCAGAAGAGCCGGTAATGGCAACGTTAAAGAAAATACAGCCACGCTTTTATTTGGATTCAAGTCAACAGTGCGAATGAAAACATGTCGGCGCATAATACTGACAACCTGTTAAGCAACGACTCACCATGATCGACACCCAAGACCGAAATTTCGACGATATCGCTGATCACTTCGCACACAAAATCTACGGCGGCATAAAAGGCCAGATTCGTCTGGCGGTGTTGTCTGCGGATTTGACGCCGCTGATTACACGCTTGATGGAGAAGCGCAGCGAACCTTTGCGCATACTCGATGTGGGGGGTGGTCTTGGGCAGCTTTCAATCCGGTTTGCGCAACAAGGGCATCAGGTCACCGTGAATGACATCTCACCCGTCATGTTAGGTATTGCGCGTGAAAAAGCGCGCGAAGCAGGCATTGAGGAGGCGATGAGCTGGCACTGCGGGCCTTATCAGGACTTGGCGGTGCAATTTCACGAATCGGCGCAAGCTCCCTATGATCTGGTGTTGTGCCACGCTTTACTCGAGTGGCTGGAATCGCCGGCACTACTGGTCCCGACACTGGCGCCGCTGGTCCGCCCCGAAGGTTACCTGTCGCTGTGCTTTTATAATCCGGTATCGATCATTTACCGCAATCTGATTCGTGGCAATTTCAGGCGGCTGCAACAGCCTGAGTCGTATCCAGCGGATATTGGCAGTCTGACACCTAATAATCCCAGCAGTATCGAGCAGGTTCGCAGTTGGCTGGTTCAGTCGCACTTCTGCATTGAGTCAGAGAGTGGTCTGCGAGTTTTTTCTGATTATGTTGTCGACAAGCGCGGCGGAAACGGCACGCCAAAGATGGTGTTGGAAATGGAGTTGGCGTACTCCCGTCAGGAGCCTTTCAAATGGATGGGCAGGTATCTGCATGTGGTGGCCAGAAAGGGAGGGCTGGAAACTGCTAAGCGCTGAATCCAGCCCGAAAAACTTGCCCAAGGCCTAGGTGCTTGGCGCTCGGGCCTTAATGCGTCCCCTGCACCTTGAGCACAAACTGACTGCCGGTGACCGAGCAATTGCGCTCGATTTCTTTGATGACATCATCCCGCAAATACCCGTCATATCGTCGTCGCAACGCGCAAGCTTCAAAAACAGCCAAATTATTGCTTGCTTCAAATCGGTAGGTCAGCCCGCCGAATCCGACCATTTTCCACAAAGGCATTCAAGTTGGTGGGGATGATCCAACCGTTGGTGGATTGCAGATTGTTAATTGATGGCGAAATGTCGATTTTGCCAATCTTGTTGTTAAAGTCGTAATTAAAGAAGCGGGTATTGAGTGCGCCGGCATCACTCGGTGGTCGGTGGTCGGTAGTCGGTAATCCAGACTGATTTCTGCACCGATGCGTTCTTCCGGATTCAGATCGGGATTGCCTGCAACGGTGGGAAAAGCATTTGGCAAAACGCCGTTCATAGTCACAGCATGCTTCCAAAAACACAATATTGATGATTTGCCCACTGTTCTGCACATCAAGATCACTGGATGAGCCGCGGATGATTTCGATACGGGCGACCTAGCGTGCGGGTATGCGTGCCAGTTGTGACGCGTCCCGCCAAAACGGCAACTTCAAATGATCAACCAATTGTGACATTTTTGCTTTTCGACTTGATCATTTTGCAAAGTAAGCATAGCCTTTAGGGTTGAAGGGCTTGTACCTCCGATAACCACAAAAAAACAGTAGTGGAGAATTCTTCCGTGACCCCAAGACTAACTCGCAGACGATTCATCAAGAGCGTCATATTCTCAGGCGCCGCTCTTTCGTCCGGCGCGGGATTTTACCTCGCGTCGGCTCAATCCAGGGCTGCAGGCGGGGTTGAACGCCTCGTATCCCTGAACATCAATGGCCGCACCCGTCGTGTCGATGTGATGCCTCAGGAAACGCTGGCGCACACCTTGCGCTACAAGCTGGGCCTGACTGGAACAAAAATTGGCTGCAACCGCGGCGAATGCGGCTCCTGCACCGTGACAATCAACGATGTTACCCACTACTCTTGCTCAACTTTGACGCATTCGGTCAAAGGCAAGGAAGTGATGACCATTGAAGGTCTGCGTGGCGCCGATGGTACGTTGCATGCTGTTCAGCAAGCCTTTATTGCTGAGCTGAGCCCTCAGTGTGGTTTCTGCACGCCCGGCCAGATCATGGCGACGGTGGCATTGCTGAAAACCAATCCACGACCGACTCGCGATGAAGCACGCCAGGCACTGTCCGGCAACCTATGTCGCTGTGGTGCATATGATCACTATCTGAATGGCGTAATGCGCGCCTCGGGGCAACTGTCATGACCTATAAACTTCTTGGCAAGAATTTCACTCCACCGGATATCGAAGGCAAAGTCACTGGCGACGCGCGATACGCCGAAGATTTCAAAAAGGAAGGCATGGTATTTGCGCGACTGTTGACCAGTCCGCTGCCCGCCGGTCGTATTGTCAGTATTGATTACTCAGAAGCGCTGGCGATGGAAGGCGTGGTGGGCATATTAACTACGGAAGATCTGCCGCAACCGGCAGCGCCCGCTAACCCCTCATTTGCGTCAGACGAAATCACCTTCTTGGGTCAGCCCATTCTGGCGGTAGCCGCAGTCACTGAACAGATTGCAGAAAACGCGCTTGAGAAAATTCGTATTGAGTTCGAGCGGCGCCCATTTGTGGTTGACCCGCTGGACACTTTGGTCGAAGGTGGTCCGAACCCTTATCTGAAAGGCAATACGCTGGTTCGGACCGGTGGCGCTGCTGCTGCGGGTACTACCCAGTCTGGTACGGATGTTGCCGAGATCAAGTGGTCACGTGATGCCATTAATGCATTCCGTGCAGGCCGTGATCCGGGCCCTAACGTGCCTTGGGGTAACGAGTGGGTATTTGGTGAGCTGGATGCTGAATTTGCGCAGTGCACCTCCATTGTTGAAGAGCCGTTTGTCACCATTGGTCAGTCTCACCACGCGCTGGAATCCCGCACGGGTATGGCGTACTGGGAAAATGGCCGTTGCTTCTTCTATGGCTCTTTACAGAGTCACACCATTGCTATCCCGGCGTTGGCTGGCATGCTGGGTATCGACCCTGCAAATCTGGTATTCATCAACGAAAACACCGGTGGTGGTTTCGGCGGCAAGATTTTCCCATACCCTGTCATGGCGGTAACGGGTCATCTGGCGCGTAAGATAAACCGCCCAGTGCAGCTGCGTATTACCCGCGAAGAAGAGTTCTACATCGGTCACGCGCGCGCTGGCATGCAGGGCTGGATGAAGCTCGGCCTGAAAGCTGACGGTAAAGTTGGCGCGATTGACATGATTGTGATTGGCGATGCCGGCTCAGGCGGCGGTGCCAGCGGTCCAGGCGCAGCAAACTTCGTATCCTTGATGCTGCAACCGAATGCCATGCGTTTCCGTGGTGTCTCGTTGTATACCAATACTACCCCGCGTGCCGCTCAACGTGGTCCGGGTGAAAACGAGATGGCAACAGCGCTGTCTCCAATTCTCGACAAAGCGATCAGGCAGGCTGGCCTAGACCCGGTGCAGGTTCGTATCCAGAACGCGCCAGACAGCAGTGGCACGATTGGACCACAGCGCGGCGAGCTGACTGGTTCATGGTTCCCGCAGGCAATTGCGCAAGGTGCAGAGATGTTTAACTGGGAGGAGCGTAAGCAGCTTTCCGGTCGTCGTAATGGCACTAAAGTGACAGGTGTAGGCGTTGGCATGGGTTATCACTCAGCCGGTGCCAGCGGTTTCGATGGGCTGCTTCGTATTGGCACAGATGGCAAAGTCTATCTGCACACGGGTGTGGGTAACTTGGGTACCTATTCTTACGCAGCTGTTGTACGAGCGGCGGCTGAAGCACTGAAAGTGGATTGGGAAAACTGTGAGATTGTGCGTGGCGACAGCAGCCTGCACTTGCCTTGGAGTACCTTCCAGGCAGGCAGTAACACCATGTTTACCGAAGTGCGTACCAATAACGCGGCGGCACAAGACGCGATTCGCAAGCTCAAGCAGATAGCAGCTACTGATTTTGGAGGTGACCTTGCTGAGTATGACATCGATGGCCAACGTGTATTCAAAATCAGCGATCCAGCGCAGGGTTTAACCTACGCAGCTGCTGCTCAGCGTGCAATCGAGCTGGGCGGCGAATACAGTGGTCAGACATACCCGGAAGATTTGAATGCTATTACCAGCCGCTCAGTGCAGGGTCTGGCTGGCACCGGTTTGATTGGTGTGGCCAAAGATGCTCGTCATACCGGCACAGTTCCGTCCATGACAGTTGGTTTTATGCAGATCGAACTCGATACCATGACTGGCAAGTACGACATTGTTGACTATGCCTGCGTTGCTGACTGCGGCACCGTCATTCACCCTTTGGGTTTCAGCCAGAGTATGCATGGCGGCAGCGTATGGGGTGTGGGTCTGGCGGGTTATGAGCGCCTTGTGTACGACACCCAGAATGGTCTGCCGGCCAACGTGGGACTGTATCAGGCTAAAATCCCGACTTACCTGGACGTACCGAAGAATACTCAACATGGTGCTACCAATATCCCGGATCCTCAGAGCCCGGTTGGTTCTCGTGGTGTGGGTGAGCCAAGCCAGGGTTGTGCGTGCGCGGCGTTGGCCAGTGCGATCTCTGATGCGATGGGCGGACACCACTTCAGCAGAGCGCCGATCACCGCTGACATGATTGTGAATCATGTTGCGCAGCTTGATCATTTCAACACCGGCAATCTAAAAACAAATACATTCTAAGGGGTAGACTATGCCAGCTTTTGACAATATGCCCGATATGGAGCTCTACCAGCCGGTGCAGATCGATGATGCGCTTGCACTCGCTGCCCGTCTGGCTGATCGCGGATGGTTGGTTGGTGGAGGTCAGGATACCTACGGGTGGATTAAAGACCGAAACAAACGACCTGAGGCGCTGATTGACCTGAACGGCATCGAATCTTTGCGCGGTGTTCGGGAAACTGAAAACGGTATTGAGATCGGGGCGCTGACCACACTGACTGAGGTTGCTACCAACCCNNCCGCAAATTCGTAACGCCGGTACATTGGCCGGTAACGTAGCGCAAGATGTGCGTTGTTGGTACTACCGCCGTGGCCTAGATTGTTACCGTGCCGGTGGTAACTTGTGTTACGCCGATACGCCTGATGCGCAAAACCGTGAGCACGCGATTTTTGAAGCCAGTCGCTGTGTGGCTGTTACGCCTAGCGATACCGCGCCTGCATTGGTTGCCCTGGAAGCACAAATGGTGATCACCAGCTCTAGCGGTCAACGTGTTGTGCCAGCGGCCAGCTTTTTTGTAGGCCCAGCCATCAATATCGAAAGCACCACAGTACTGCGCGATGGTGAAATCCTCACCGCTGTGCGTATTCCTGCCAAGTGGGCAGGCGCTGAGTTCTATTACGAGAAAGTAGCAGACCGCAATGTGTGGGATTTTGCGTTGGTCAGCATTGCTGGTGCAATGCGCATTGAGGGCGGCAACATTGTTGACTCCAGCATCGTCTGTGGCGCTGTGCAGTGCACACCACGTCGTCTGACCAGCGTTGAGCGTGCCATCCAGGGACGTCCACGCAATGAAGCGACTGCAACGATGGTGGCCGGCATGGCCAGCCAGGGCGCTCGCCCACTGAACCAGAATGCCTACAAGATGCCCTTGATGGACAACTTGGTAACCAAGCTGCTGACTGCTTGATATAGATAGTAAAAAAGGGGACGGAGTGATCAAATTTTGATCACTCCGTCCCCTTTTTTTATTCCAGCGCCTGATAAACCATCGTAGGGTATTTGGTACGGATGTCGCTGCTCAGCGGCAACTGGTTAATCATCAGCAGAATGCTGATCTCGGCAACCGGATCGATCCGGTACGTTGAGCCGTATGCGCCGCCCCAGCCATAAGATCCAACTGCGTCCATGCCATTTGCGCCATAGCGATCTGTGGTCTCAAAGCCGAGACCAAACCCTCGACCACTCGTGTGCAAGTCACCGATTTGATTGCTGGTCATCAACGCGACGGCGCGTGGTGAGAGTATCTTTTCGCCATAGGCTTCTCCATCGTTCCGAATCATCTCGAGAAAGCGGGCATAGTCTCTCGCTGTCGAGATCAAACCAGCACCACCGGCAAAGTTGCGGCGTGGCCCCTCGCTGTAGCTACCCTGGCCTCTTGCACCATCGGGTGCGCGCACAGCTTTACCGTCTTCGTCACTGGCATACACAGTCACCAGACGCTCACGCTTATCTGTTGGTACAAAAAAATGAGTGTCATTCATCTGCAACGGCCCGGTAATGCGTGTGCGGATCAGTTCGTCAAGGGATAGACCAGACGCACGCTCTGCCACACAGCCCAGCACGTCAGTGTTATATCCATACACCCAGTCTTCGCCCGGCTGTCTTAAGAACGGTACACTTGCCAGACGTTCCATGGTGGTGCAGACCGGCTCATCTTTGTCGGCGGTATACCAGCCATTACCGGCTGCCGGTCCCAAACCTTGGGCGCGATACAGGTCAGCGATGTGGGCCTGAGTACCATAGGAAATGCCGGCGGTGTGTGTGAGCAGATCAAACAGTGTAATAGGGCGTTGAGCAGGCACAATGGTGACTTGGTCCCCCTGTTGTACTGCAACAGTTGTGGAAGCATAAGCTGGTATAAAGCGGCTAACTGGATCATTCAGATTTAGTTTGCCTTCTTCCATCAGTTGCAGAATCAGCACGCTAGTCAGCGCTTTGGTCTGAGAAGCAATTCGAAACATGCTGTCGCTGCTCATTGCACGACCCGCTTCTTTATCGGCCCAGCCCACTGCATGTTCGTACACCGTGCGGCCATTTTGTTGCACCAGCGCAACAGCGCCGGCGATTTCGCCGCTGTCTACATACGCTTGCAGGACATGATTAATACGTTCCAATCGGGACTGGTCAATGCTGGGCGTTTGAGCATTGAGTGACATTGGCAACAAACAAGCTGCCAATGCAGCCATTTGCGTGTAACGCATGAGCGAAGAGAGGGGAAACAATCGGGTCGCAGCTAACATGATGAGCTCCTGAGTTTTTATTTTCACAAGAGTATACATGTTGATCAGGGGACGGAGGGATCAAAATTTGATCCCTCCGTCCCCTCTGTAAATCAAAGCGAAGCTGGCACGTCAGGGATGCGCACCACAATCACTTCTTGGCGTGCGCGGCTGATGCCGTAGATGATTCGTTCGCCGGGCGCGCTGCGATCCCACGCCCAGGACTGACCTTCAAAGGGAACGTCGATGGTGGTGACATATTCCAGTGTCACGCCTTGTTTGGGCAGGCGCAGTACGTACAACTCGGCGGCGTCGTGGCCAGTAACATAGAGCAGGCCGTCGTCGCCCCAGTCGCCGCCAGAGCATGCGCTGTCTCCCCAGGTTGCGATCACTTGCGGCGGGAACAGCCATGACTCCAGTTGCTGCCAGTTGTCGTCAAACTTGGCGACAAAGGTCCAGCGTTGGTCAAAGCCCGGTGTGGTGCCGTTGTCATTGTAGTTGGCAAAACACGCCCACCAGAAACCGTCGTGGCGAACCGCCCAGGTCAGTGAACCAAGACGGATACCAAAGCTGTAGGTGTCGATGGGCTGTAGCGTGCGGGTGTCGTATGTTTCCAGGGAGCTTGCCATTGGCAGTTGTGGAAAATTTGAGTGCGCGAGCACCAGGCGCTCACCCTCCACCCAGCCGGCATTCAGGTGAATGATGGTGCCGTCACGTGGCCCAAACCATTGAGCAACACGCACGCCATTGTCTTTGCGATGCTTGACCAGCGCGTGGTTGCCAATGCCGTAGAAGTGCTCGCCATCAACCGCTACACCCTGATTGCCTTCCATCACTGACCAGCGTTGCAGTTCAGTCGCCACCAGACCGTGTTTGGTAAGCTCGGGCACTGGCGCGGCGGGCAGTGACTGCAACCAGGCTCGGTAGGCATTGCGTTTGGCTTCGTCAGGTTGATTCTCAGCCGCGAAAACTGTCATACCAAACTTGCCTGCCACAAAACTGCTGGCGACAACTCCAGCTACTTTGGCTACGGCGGTCAGGGCTTCGCGTCGGGACAATGTGGGTGACGACTCTGTACCGGGAAAAGGTTTCATCAAAATTTCCTCGTGATCTGGATGTTCCAGCTGCGGCCCGTCATGGTTGATTGGCTGACCGCCGGATCATAGCCAAAATTACTCGCTGCCAAAGGTGGCTCCTCATCAGTCAGGTTGATGATACCGATTCGCAGACGAGTGTCCTGCAACATAGCATAACGTGAACCATCAAACTGATACCCTACAGACAGGTTGTAAGTGATTATGCTGTCAATCACGCGCCGATAGATGGTTCTGCCTTGCGTAAAAAATGGTTCGATGTAAGTAGGGCTGCCCAGACTTTCATAAACCGCCTGTGTGGTGGTAGCACCGCTGTCGTGAGTTTCGCCCACGTGGTAAATGCCCAGGCCGGCATTCCAGGGTCCATTACGCCAGAATAGGTTGCTGGTGCTGCGCCATTCGGCGGCGCCAGAGCCGAGCAACAGGTTGTTTACAATGGGCGCAACGTTAGCAGGTGACAGGGTAGACTCAGCTTCCTTCAGGTATGCCCACTCCGAGCTGAATACCATGTCGCCGATCGCTAATCCGCGCAGTTCATATCGGAAGCCGAAGTCGACGCCACTGTTTTCACTGGAAGACAGATTCAGGAACGGTTGGTTGCGTGAAAAGATACGACCTGCGGCCGCAACTGGCTTGTCAGGGTTGGCAGCGTTGTAAGCGGCAAACGCCGCGATATCTTCCGGGGTGAGTGCAAAACGTTCCACATCCCCATCACCTTTGTAGTTGGCCGTGCCACTGCCCAGATCAATCTGGTTGATGGGGACACCCGCTGCAAGTTGCTGCTGCGTGTAAGCTGCCAGCAGGGCGTCGTCGCTGGTGTTGATCTGCGCAACACTGCGCTGGCCGAGCAGATTGGTGCGGCTGATACTCCACCAATCAGCATTGAGTGTCAGCCCTTCAACAAAAGGCACATCAATCACAAAACCTGCAGTCTGGCCTTCGGATTCCTGTGCTTGCAAATTCGGATTGCCACCAAAGTAAGTGCGCTTTACATAAGGCCCTTCGTTGAGCGCCGGGTTGCGGTAAGTGTCGATGTCACCGGCACCGGCAGTAATACTCCAGCGCGGGCTGGTATACAGCGCGGCAAGGCTAGGTGCCATGAAGCCCTCATTGTAGGAAGCACGCAACATGACCCAGTCAACCGGTTTCCAGTTCAGCCCAATTTTAGGTTTTGTAGTGCTGCCGAAGTCGCTATAGTCTTCCATACGCGCCGACAGGTTGAGCTCCAGGCGATCAACTAAAGGGATGCCGGCATCTTCACTGACCAGAGGCACCAACACTTCAGCAAAGGCGCTGGTCACTTTGCGGTCACCAAACACATCTGGGCGTGGCGGGTGCAGCAAAAAGTCATTGTTGGTGGTTTCCAGTCCTGAGCTGGCGGGGTTTTCACCACTGAACGGTGGGCGCACGTCTTCCAGATTCTCGCGGCGGTGTTCAACACCAAACGCGGCCATCACATCGCCGCCCCACCAGTTAAATAATGTGCCTGAGACTTTGGCGTCAATGCTGCTGATATCTGCCTGTGCTTCCCGGGCGAATACTGCGCTGAATGAATCCACAACCGCTTGCGGATTGTTGTACGGTGCATCGGCTACGACGGCGCCGTTCAACACTTTGAAGGTGTATCCAAACGGGTTATAAGCGCTGGCGTCGGTACGAGCGATTGCCTGTTGCAACAGGCTTTCACGGACATCCGGATAAGCTTCGTCATTGCCGTTCACTTGGTTGTAGAACAGTGAGGTTTCCCAGGTCCAGGTATCTCCAAATGAACCTTTTAAGCCGGTGCTGAATCGGAAAACATCGGAATCTGTCTGTATCACTTCTGGCGCAAGGCCGGCCAGTGTCATTTGTGTAAAGCCTACCGTTCTGGGTGTGCCGGCGATACGTGCACTGCCGTCAGAATTAGGTGCACCGGTGGGATGATAAAAGCGCGAACCGTAGGGGTTATAGGGGTTGTCGATCGGCATCAGCATCAGTTTGTCTGAGGTGGGGCCGTTTAATGCGAGTGGCTGGCGCTGCATGGTAGAGCTGGCCATGTAGTAGCCAAGTTCCGCAAAGGCAGTCACAGATGGTGTCAGGTCATATTCGCCAGCCAGATAGGTATTGCTGCGTTTGACCTCGGGCGAGGCAAAACCAAACTGGTTCAGATCAAGGAAAAATTCCGGGTTGCTTGTGCGGTTCGGCGCAACGGTGGTCAGTGATGGCACGCCGTTCACCGGACGGAAGTAGTTGTTGGCGGTTGAGGTGCCGACACGGAAAGTTGGCCAGTATCCGCGTGCAGTTCGCCCATCAAAGGGGCCTCCAACGCTATTGAAGGGTGCGGGTGCGCGATCGGCGTTAAAGGATGTACGGCTGAACTCTCTGTCTGTCAGCGCGATGCTGTCGCGGGTCAGCGCCTCGATACTGCCAATAAAACGGCCGCGACCATCGGCAAAGTCTGTTGAGCCAAAGGTCAGTGCCAATTGGGTATTACCACCGCCACCGTGCTCGGTGCCACCTTGCTGAAAAGAAGCTTCTACACCGTCAAATTCGCGTTTCATAATGTAGTTGATCACGCCGCCGACGGCATCCGATCCGTATATTGATGATGCGCCATCGCGCAGCACCTCAATGCGATCCACGCCCTGGGTGGGCAACTGGTTGACGTTAACTGCCTGTGACAGACCTGCAGTCATCGGGTTGATGGCCATGCGTCGGCCATTCACTAACACCAAGGTGGCAGTGGCACCCATGTTACGCAGGTTGATGTTGGCATTGTCACCACGTGCACCAGATGAGCCCAGACGGGTTTCATTCTCGGGCAAGTTAACCACCGATGGCAAAGACGTCAGCAAGTCAACAGGCAACAGCGCCGCACGCACTTCCATGGCCTCTTCTCCAATCACAGAAACGGGCACAGTGCCATCGTTTTCTGCGCGGCGGATGTTGGAGCCCGTTACCAAAACTTCCTGAATTTCGGGTGTGTTTGATGGCGTGTTGGCAGCCGGTTGCGCTGCCACCTGAGAGGCGGCGCTTAACAGTGCGCCGTAAATTGCCAGACGCACCATCTTGTTCAATGGTTTCAGTCGCAGAATATTCTTTGCGCTATTTGATTGATTTGAAACGCAGATGTGAGGTGTAAAACGTGTCATATAACTGAACTCCATGGACGCCCGAGCTGAAATTGGGGAAATGCAATTGCCCCCAACGCAGGCGCGTCAGG
>DITX01000030.1:0-2983 GCA_002422225.1 Gammaproteobacteria bacterium UBA6173 | reverse complement strand
TATGCAATCACAAAACAATTGCGGCCTCTGCGCTTGGCCTCGTACAGCGCATCGTCTGCGCGGCGCAGTTGCTGTTCAGCGTCCGTGTCGTTGGCGGAGGTGGCGATTCCGAAACTCAGCGTCACCTTGATGTTTTTGGCGAACAGCTGCTGAGTCAGCGCGTCGCGAAGTTTGTTAATGATCGCAATAGCCCCTTCTTTGGTGGTGTCAGGACAGATAACAAGGAACTCCTCTCCACCCCATCTCCCGCATATATCGGTGCTGCGCATGTTAAGTCGCAGTGTTTCCGCTATTTCCTGCAGAATAATGTCGCCGGTCAGATGGCCAAATTTGTCGTTGATACGTTTGAAGTGGTCAATGTCACAGAGCACCAAGGTGAGTGGATGTTGTGAGCGTTGGTACATATTAAATTCTTTTGTCAGCAGCATATCCAGTTGCCGACGATTATAGAGGCCGGTGAGCTTGTCAGTTTCCGACAGGCGCTCGAGCTCTGCGTAGGCATCAGAGCGTGAACGCTCATAAAACCGAAACAAAAACCAATGCGCCAGTAACACCTCCGCAATGTTCAACACACTAGCCATGCCGGGTGTGCTTGCGGTCGCTGACATTGTCTGGAAATAAAAGAATGCGACTACGTAACAGAAAACAAGGGCGCATACCCATGCGCCGGACTGTCGGCCGAGCAGGAAAAAGCTGATGGGCGGCAGCACGGTTATCCAGATAATTGAATAGGCCATTCCACTGGTTATGTGAATGAACATCAACAGAATGCCCGTCAAAATCAAGACAACTGACCAAGAGGTAACCTTAAGATTGGCGGTTCGCCTGAGGTAAACAAGCAGGTAGATTGTGCCCGCCAATCCGGCAAGATCCAGCGCTGCAATGTCGAAATCGCCAAATACAAACAGGTTCAGTGCGCACAGCACTGCAAAATAGATGGCCATGACGAGCAGCAATACATGGACCATTTTGGCTTGATGGTGCTGTTGTCCGGACAATGCTGCAATTTTTTCCGAACCTGACCAAGTGAGCATTTTTGAACTGCCTGTGTGTCTATTGGGGAAAGGACGATTACGCTACCTTTCCTGCAATATACCCTGATCCTGACAGATCACTCAATCACAAGACTGATTGGCTCGGCGTTGTAGATGATATTTCCTTGGTTCAAATCACCGTCACGCAGGTAACCCACAAAAATGTTGTACACGGTACGGTCTCCGGCAGTCAGTATGCCATTGAAGATGGTTAGCGTTTCCTTTGCTGCCGCCGCAGCGCGGCTGGTAAAGAACTGAAGATTGTTTTCATCAAATGGCGCGATGGCACCCTCAGCATTGACTGTCAGCATGGCGCCAGCAACTTCCACGACCACGAGAATGCGAATAGAACGCCCGACATCGTCGGATTCTGGCGCAATGGATACCTCAATTTCAAGCTGCGCTGGTGCTGCTGCGCGAGTGGTCAAGGTGTCTGCAGTGGTGTAAACCCCGCCAGAAATGATGGCAGTGCTGGGTCTGCCGTCCACGCGCATGGTCTGTCGGACGGGCAGCGCCGGTCTTTGCGGCGGGGTAGCTGTACTGCTGTCCATGCTGGTATCGGTGTAAATGACGGGTGCATTTTTTTCGCTGTTGCCCGGGAAAAATGCAGTTCGGTCGCGTGATTGGAAGGCAATCGCAAAGCGGCCGCGCGCAAAGATCGGGTTGGTTCCCTCGTTGCTGGAGCTTTGTTGTTGTTGTGTGCTCTCTGGCATGGATATACGACGCATGGCGACGCTGCCGCTCTCGGTGATGCTCGATACAAATACCGCCCATCCGCCACCCGGATTGGGCGCTAATAGGTTTTGGGAACGATTGTTGAAGGCAACATGTTTTCCATCACCACTCATGCTGAGCGGCGAACTGAAGTTGCCGCTCAGCCCCGTGAGACTGATATTGCTGGTATTATTGGTTTCAGTCATATCAGTGACCTTGCCTGTGCTGACATCTTTGATGTAAATACCTGCCTCTTCTTTGCCGGGAACCAGCGCGCCTTGCAGGTCCCGTCTGTATTGTCAGTCGAACCGTTGAAAATATATTCATAATGCCTCCAATTACCGTGTTTATCACAATGTCGGATGAAACACGGGGGCTGGCTATGCCACAGCTCAGGGGTTGACTTGGCAGCAAGATTCTGCTTTAGCTGGCGCTGGACTTATTGGATAATCATCACAATGACAATTGAAATCAAAGCACTGACGCGACAAACCCTGCCAATTCTGGGAGAGCACTTTAAGCGTCACCGCGCTGAATCTGGCACAAATGGCGTGCACTTCATGCCCTTTGCACCGGGCGACACTAATGGGCCGACGGGCGCCACGGTTGATCGGTCTTTCTGGCCAATTGATAAACCGGGTTGGCAGCGCTGGTTCTGCATCCACGAGCTTGCGACTGGCAATATAGTTGGGCATGTGGATCTAAAAACTGACCTGCTCAGAGCTGGAACGCACTGGTGTCATCTTGGTATTGGTATCGGTTGGATGACCAAGGGTTGGGCAAGATATTTGGTATCAGCCATGGCAGGCGGTCAAAGCGCTGGTTCACGACACAGTCCGTCGCCCTGGGAGCGGCTTTTAGAGGCAAAGGATCAGATATGTGATTTGGCGTGCTTGCTCGAATTGCATGATAGACAAGAACCTCAAGCGGTTTAAAAGTCTTTTTCGGCGGAACCAAACGCATCAAACAGGTCAATGCCGGTTTGCAGTGTCATCAGAGTGTCGCTACGCTGGAAAACAAAAATCAAGGGGACCGAGATGCTGCGTGCATCATCAGCCCAGCCGACTGGCACTGTGCGTCCTTCCGGGAATAAGCCAAATAGCCCCAATACCGCAGCTTTTATTCTGGAATCCTCTGTAACTAAAGACACCCCAAACCGCGTCCCCATTGAAACGCCCCAATATCCAACCGGGCCGTTGCCCACGTAGGATAATTGCTGTACCGCTGTGATCGCA
>DITX01000110.1 GCA_002422225.1 Gammaproteobacteria bacterium UBA6173 | reverse complement strand
CAGGTAATGTGTGTAACACATCACCCAGCGATGAGGTTTTGACGATCAGAATACGCAAGCAGATTCTCCATGTTGCTGCATCGAATTGTTCTTGTTCCTAAGCTTTCTTGCAAACTCAAGCTCGAAGCGCTACCACCTGCACACGCTGTAACAAGCGCTTGAGAGCTTCCAGTACTTGCGCCGGCGGTAAGTCTGTCAGGCATTTTTTATGACCATATGGACACTGGCGCTTAAAACAAGGCCTGCAATCAATGTCGGTATACAGCAATTCTACCTGATCGGACAGAGGCGGCGTGAAGTTGGTCGATGTTGAGCCATAGACCGCAACAAGCGGCCGATGCAGCGCTGCCGCGATATGCATTAACCCCGAATCATTGCTGACAACCGCCTTTGCCTGTGACAGCAGATCAATTGCCTGCGCGAGGCTGGTGCGACCCGCAAGATTGTCACAGTTGCCACGCAGTAATTCTGGCAACATGCCAACAATCTGATCACAAATCGGCCGATCTTTACCGGAACCCATCAAGGCAATACGCCAGCCCCTGGCACTGTAGTCTTTGGCGACCTCAGCGTAGTGCTCGGCTGGCCATTGTTTGGCATCTCCAAATTCTGCTCCGGGGCATAACGCTAACACAGCAGCATTTTGCGACCACGACAAATCTAGTGCCTGTATCGCCTGTTCTGCGCCTGTTTTATCTACCACCAATTGGGGAACAGGCAAGGGCTCCGGCACGCCAAGGTGTTTTTGCTGTCCAAGCACCACAAAGCGTTGCACCATCATCGGGAGTTGTTGTTTGTCCAATGTACGACAATCATTTAACAGCAGCCCTCGCTGCTCACCCCGCCAACCCGTTCTGATCGGGATACGTGCGAACCACGGAATAATCGCTGATTTGAATGAGTTCGGCAGCACAATGGCCTGATCATAGCGGGCCGCACGCAAGGCCTTTGCGAGCGCCAGTCGTTTTCGCAGACCTAACTCGCCGTGCGCAAACGGCAGATCGATGGCGTTATCAACTTCCGGCATGCGTTGTAAGAGCGCACGGCTCCATGCTGGCGCCAACACATCCAGCTGCAGTGAGGCGTGTTGTTGGCGCAGTACTTTAAACAGTGACTGCGCCATCACCATATCGCCGATCCAGGAAGGCCCAACCACCAAAAGTTTAAGGGCCGCGTCAGCCGTCATATCGCTGCTCCACCCTCAAATACTTTTCCCCACAGACTGACCACGCGATCACGCATGGGCTGCAGTGGCAACAGCACCGCATTGGCAATATCCGGCTCAACTGAATCGGATTCGTTATGTTGAAGCGCAAATTCATGCAGCGTCGCGCGCAAAGCAAGATAACTCTGCGTCAGCTGCTGAATTTCTTGCTCCGACAACAACACACAGCGCGCGGCGGCTTCCAGAATTCTCACGTTATCAGGATAGCGGACCAACGCGGGGCAGCGATAAGCCTCTGCCAGCACCAGATATTGCACCATAAATTCAATATCAACGATGCCGCCAAGCCCTTGCTTGATAGCAAACCCGGGCTGTAAGGCCTTATGACCCGCTTTGCGTGTCAACTCATCTCTCATGCGTTTGCGCATGGATACAACATCATGGGCCAACTTATTCAGATCGCGTTGCTTTGACAGAACGCCAGCGCGTACCGACTCAAATAACCCGGCCATGCGCGGCGAACCCGCCACTGCCCGCGACCGCACCAAGGCCTGATGCTCCCAAGTCCACGCCTCCTTGAGCTGATACTGTTCAAAAGCCGGCAAGGTACTCACCAATAAACCAGATTCACCCGAGGGGCGCAAACGCATATCCACGTCATACAATTTACCCGACACTGTATTGGTACCCAGCATAGTGATCACGCGCTGAGCCATGCGGGTATAAAACTCTCGGCTATTGATGCTGCGCTGGCCTTCAGCACATACGGTATCTTCATCCAGCGTGCCGTCATGCAAAAATACCAGATCCAGATCGGACAGATAACTCAGCTCGATACCACCCAGCTTGCCATACCCAACCACCACAAAATCCATCTCGCCGTGCTGCCCAGCACTATTGACCGGGTAACCATGTTTGCGGGTGAGGTTTTGCCAACACAGCGCCAGCACCTGCTCAAGTACGGCCTCGGCAGTGAATGTCAGGTAATCGCTGACCTTCATGACGGTCATGGCGCCATTGATCTGGGCAGCGGCTACCTGCAGCGTGTGTGTCTGTTTAAAATAGCGCAGGTACTCCATTTGCTCTTCAAAATTGTCTTCGCCAATTCGTAACAAACCCTGAGCCAACTCTTCCTGCAGCATTGATTTTTCAGGCGGCTGTTTCATGGTGCCCAGCAATTCATCCAGCAACACCGGATGGCGACTCAGAAACTCTGCTACAAATGGGCTTTCTGTGCACAGGTGGACAAACTGCTTCATGGCGCGCGGGTTTTCTGCCAACAGCACCAGATAGGCAGTACGACGAGCCACCGCCTCTACCATTTTCATGACACGCTCAAAACCAAGACTGGGCGTTTTTTCCTGTGTCAGCGTTGCCAATAACAAAGGCATAAAGCGGGTGAAGCGTTGGCGACTTTCAGCAGGCAGTGTAAAAAATACTTTGTCCTTTCTGAACTCAGTCAACAATTGCCAGGTTTTTTCAGGTGCTTCAAATTTTAACGCGGACAACATCGGAATGGCTTGGTCTGCAGCCAGATCCCCGTGCCAGAGCGACTGCATCTCTGCATCGTCTACATCATGTCGGCTGGCGTCGTCATCGTCTTCTTCAGTATGGATGACATCACTGAAGTGCTGCCGGACAATGGCACGATGCTGCTCAAGCACTGACATCAGATCGTTCCAGTTGGCACTTTTTACATCCGGCACTGCCATTGCGATAGCAACGCGCAATTGCTCATCAGCTGAGGCAGGCAGTGATTGCGTTTGTTTATTGGCAAAACCTTGCAGCTTATGTTCCAGATCACGCAAGAAACTATACGCAGTGCGCAAGGCCTGGACGATGTCCGCAGGCAAGTACTCAGCGGCCTGCAAGGTATCCATGGCAGCATACAGTGAGGTTTGCTGCAGACGTTTGTCACGCCCGCCATGCACCATTTGCAGCGCCTGTACCACAAACTCAACTTCACGAATACCACCAGCACCGAGTTTGATATCCTGATTCATGCCTTTTTTGCGCACTTGTTTATTGATCTGCTGCTTCATACTGCGCAGTGATTCAAAGGCGGAGAAATCAAGGTAACGCCGGTAGCTGAAGGGCCGCAGACGATTCAGCAGTTCAACACCTGACCGGGTATCGCCGGCCACGGCGCGTGCCTTGATCATGGCATAACGTTCCCAGTCACGCCCTTGCGACTGGTAGTAGTTTTCCATGGCGTCAAAACTGCAGGCAAGCACACCTTCACTGCCATAGGGGCGCAGCCGCATATCAACGCGGAACACAAATCCATCAACCGTGATGGTATCGAGCACATCTACTAATTGTTGACCAAGTTTAATAAAAAACTGTTGGCAACTGACCGATTTGCCGGCAGCGGTTGCGTGAGTATCGCCAGCTTCAGGATAGGCAAACATCAGGTCAATATCTGACGAAAGATTCAATTCCCCTGCCCCAAGTTTACCCATGCCAAGCACCACCATGCGCTGCTCCAGGCCTGAGCGCTGCCCGATAGGTTTGCCTAACGTCAGAACCAACCACTGATGCAGCAACTCCAGAGTCACATCCATTGCAGCTTCAGCTAGCGCCGACACTTCCGCAGCGGTGTCTCGCACAGAAGCCAGATGCGTAACATCCCGCCAGATCAGTCGCAGCATGTGTTTTTGCTGAAAAAGACGCAGGCGCTTTTTAAGCTCTGCCTCATCAAGCCTGTCTGTATGTGCTGGAAACAGACTGCCAAGGACATCTTGCAGGGGCGCGTGAAAACCGTCCGGGCAAAGGTGTAACAATGAGCCGCTTTGATGCAGCTCCAACAACAACTCCGGATGCTGAATACACACATTGGCTGCGTAGTCACTGCATGACCAGACCAGCGCCAGCTGACGGGAAAACTTGTCCTGAGATTCAAGCAGCGCGACAAGCGTGTGCGCCGCACTTGAGTTGTCGTGTGCAGCAGCGGCTTGCAAGCGCTGCCAATAGGCCTCAAGAGTAGCCTGAATGGCGAGCGGGAGTTGATCGGTCTTGATCACAATAATCCTTTTTGGTGGAGCTGTGTAACGGCCAGCTGTCATCTACATGCGCTTAAGTTTATACTGCGCGGCCTCAAATACAAGCCAAAAAACTACTGCCGCGCGCAATACAACCCAGGATAAAAGACAGCTATGTTGTTGTTTAGATTAAGTAATCTCCAACTTGCCTTTGGTGACAACCCGCTACTGGATGGTGTTTCAATGACCATCCACAAGGGTGAACGTATTGGTATTCTGGGTCAAAACGGTGCGGGCAAGTCTACGTTTATGAAAGTTCTGATGGGACAGATCATCGCCGACAGCGGCGATTTATGGCGCGCAGAGAGCATACGTCTTGCCTATCTGGACCAGAATTTACCCGCGCAGGATGAGCAGACCATCTATGACTATATCGCCAGCGGCATTGAAGGCCTTGGCGATATTCTGAAGCGTTATCACGCGCTGACCCATGACGACGATCTGGACTGGTCTGACGAAAAAAATCTCAATGAAATGGGCGCCTTGCAAAAACAGATCGAAGAGCGTGATGGCTGGGCGTTTGAACATAAAATCGAAGGCATGCTGGATATGCTGTCGCTGCCGGCAGACGCGCGCATGAAAACACTGTCTGGTGGTAGCCGCCGTCGCGCGTCACT
>DITX01000031.1 GCA_002422225.1 Gammaproteobacteria bacterium UBA6173 | reverse complement strand
ATCGGAACACTGTCAGCGCGATCACCGCGCCCATTGATGGTGGGTTTTGCGGCGGAAACAGACAATATCACTGCCTATGGTGAGGACAAACTCACCCGCAAAGGTCTGGATTTGTTGTTTGCAAATGAGGCCACCACCACTTTTGGTAGCGAGTCCATCAGTGCAACCGCGTTATGGCACGGAACTGAATCGGATCAGATCATGTCAAACGTGTTGGGACCAGCAGGGAAAAATCTGGTTGCCCGACAAATGCTGCGCTTGATTCATACAAAATGGCTGGCAGCTCAACAATAAGGCGCGGAAGCCATGACAAGCGTTCAACACTCTGATGATCTCTTACCCCGATCAATGTTCAGGGCTTATGACATTCGCGGCATCGCTGGGCGCGATCTGACAACAAAAAGCGCTTACCTACTGGGTCGCTCGATTGCCAAACTTGCCATGTCAGACGGACTCAATCGCGTGCTGTTTGCGGCAGATGGGCGACTTTCCAGTCCTGCGCTTGGTGCGGCATTAAAAGACGGCATCCTGAGCGAAGGCTGCAATGTTGTGGATCTGGGTCTGGTTCCAACGCCATTGTTGTACTTTGCGACACATACCACCGACATGGATTTTGGCATCATGTTGACAGCCAGCCATAATCCGGCTGACTACAACGGCATCAAAATTGTCCGACATCGCCACTGCCTGACCCCCGAAGAGATCCAGGATCTCAGGCGGCAGGCGGTTCTGTTATCCGAAACAGCGCCCGGTAGCAATACAACTGCAAGAAGAGGCCATATCAGCTATCTCGATATTGCACCCACCTACCTGGCACGTGTCACCGGCGATATCAAACTGCAACGTCCGCTCAAAGTGGTGGTGGATTGCGGCAATGCGGTGCCCGGTCTGATCGCACCTGGTTTGCTGAGCGCGCTGGGTTGTGAAGTGACCGCACTGTTCTGCGAGGTAGATGGCAATTTCCCCAATCACCACCCTGACCCTACCGTAAACGATAACTTAAGATCATTGATCCACACCGTTAAAAGCACAAACGCAGATCTGGGCGTCGGTTTTGATGGTGATGGTGATCGTGTTGTGATGATCACCAACAAAGGCAATGTGATTGATACCGACCGTTTGATGATGCTGTTTGTGCGCGACATCGTGCCGCGCTACCAACATCCCAAAGTCGTATTCGACGTCAAATGCAGCAATCTGCTTGCGGGTGAAATTGCTGCCAGCGGCGGCCAAGCTGTCATGAGCCGTAGCGGTCACTCATTTATGAAACAACAAATGCAAGACAGCGGAGCGGTGTTGGGAGGAGAGTTCTCGGCGCATATTTTTATCAAAGACCGCTGGTATGGCTACGATGATGGTCTTTATGTCGCGGCAAGGTTTCTGGAGATTCTCGCGTGTAGCAGTAGCACCTCGGAACAAATGCTACGCTCACTGCCCGGCAGCATTGTCACACCAGAGTTGCGCATTGAAGTCGCCGAGGAACGCAAATTTGAGTTGATGGAGAGGCTGGTGCGACTGGTGGATTTCCCGCTCGCAACCGTCAATTGTCTGGACGGTATACGTGCTGACTTCATAGATGGCTGGGGCTTGATCCGCGCCTCTAACACAACTCCCGCTTTGCTCCTGCGTTTTGAGGCTGTCAGTCGACAGTCTTTGCAATACATCCAGGAGGCTTTCCGGCGTTTATTGCAGCAGGTCGATCCAACGCTGGACTTTGCCTGCTGATCCTTGGCCTGCTGATCCTTGCGTTTTTGATTTGCGCCCAGTCGTTATATACTTCGCAGCTCTGATGACATCCCGGATATTCCTATGCCCCTTGAATTAGCTGCTGCCAAAAATATTGCCAATGTGCTTACTGAAGCGCTGCCATACATCCAGAAATTCACTGGATGCACCATTGTGGTCAAATATGGCGGCAACGCAATGACCGATGAAACGCTGAAAAATAGTTTTGCGCGCGACATTGTCATGATGAAACTGGTAGGCATGAATCCAGTTGTTGTGCACGGTGGCGGCCCTCAGATAGGCTCGCTGCTGGAGCGACTCAACATACAATCTGAATTTATCGATGGCCAACGTGTGACAGACAGCCAGACCATGGATGTAGTCGAGATGGTGCTGGGTGGTCTGGTCAATCAGGAAATTGTTGCTCTGCTTAACAAGAACGGCGGCAAAGCCATTGGCATTACCGGTAAGGATGGCAATCTGATTCGAGCCAAAAAGTTGCTGAAGCGCAAAGCCAGCATTGATGGCAGCGGCGACAAGTTACTGGATCTGGGGCAGGTTGGCCGTGTAGATAAAATCAATACCGAAGTGCTGCGCATGATCGAGCACAGCGACTTCATTCCCGTGATCGCTCCGATTGGTGTTGATGAGCATGGTGCCACGTACAACATAAACGCTGATACCGTTGCGGGTGAAATTGCCAAAGTTCTCAATGCAGAAAAACTGGTATTACTGACCAATATTTCAGGCGTCATGGATAAAAAGGGCAACGTGTTGACAGGCCTGACAACTGCACAGGTTGATATCTTGATCGAAGACGG
>DITX01000016.1 GCA_002422225.1 Gammaproteobacteria bacterium UBA6173 | reverse complement strand
CTATAATCAGGGTGGGGCGGAACGTGTCGCTACAGCACTACTCGAATGCGCAGGCTTGTTACCGCGTCAACGCCGAGTCTTCGTCAGTTATCGGCGCACCGAAGCACGAGAAGCCGCACTGCAGTTGTTTGACGCGTTTTCATCCAGGCTCTTCGATGTCTTTCTCGATACGCACGGCATCGCCCCTGCGGAAGACTTCCAGACCATGCTCTGGCATCGCCTATGCGATTCAGACGTGCTAGTCATGCTCGATACGCCTGGATACTTTGAAAGCCGGTGGACCAGCGCAGAGTTCGGTCGGGCCCTGGCGAAAGGCATCAGTGTCTTGCGTGTGGGTTGGCCAGACTCTACGCCATCAGCCCGCACTGCGACTGCCAGCCGTGCGGAACTACTACCTGAAGAGGTAGACAATGCCACCGGGAGACTGGCTGATGAAGCCATTGAGCGCATATGTCATCAACTCGAAACAGTTCGTAGCGAAAGCCAGGCCGTACGTACGGTGAACCTTGTTAGCAGTATTCGTAATGGCGTTGAAAGCATTGGCGGACAGGTGATGGGCATTGGGCCCAATAAAGCTGTCTATGTGCAATTACCCGACGGTAGAAATGTGGTGGCATATCCGACCGTTGGAGTACCTAATTCCACTACCCTTCACGATGCAGCCACGTATTCACCCGATGGCCCTGCCGCAGTGATCTATGATGAAGTGGGCCTACATCCCAACTGGCGCAACCATTTAGATTGGCTTGGCAATCATATCCGCGCGGCACGATGGGTTAAGGCCCATGAAGCTGGTTGGAAATTTGCGGATTGGGAGGCACAGTAAATGGGTTCAATCTTTTTATCTGCTAGTGTCCCGGTTATTGGTAGAGGAACATATCATGAGACAGCAAATCCTTTCCTTATACAATGTGCTGTCCGAGAGCTGGTTATCGAAATAATTCGGCAACATAAAATTGTCTGGGGCGGGCACCCGGCAATTACACCTATGATCTGGACGATCTGTGAAGATCTTGGCATTGATTATTCCGAATCAGTCATTCTCTACCAAAGCAACTATTTCAAAGACCGCTTCCCAGAGGAAAATGAGCGTTTTAACAATGTTGTTTTTACAGACCCGGTGCAGAATGACCAAGACGCCAGCCTTGCTCTAATGCGAGACGACATGTTGTCCCGCGACGACTTGGTGGCCGCGGTATTTATAGGAGGCATGGAGGGAATCGAGGTTGAATACGATATGCTTATTCAACACCACCCTGATGCAATAGTATTGCCGGTTCCGGCACCTGGTGGGGCGGCTCTTGATTTAGCCAGGAGGCTGGCAATATTTGATGCGGATGAACTGCACGACATTGATTTCGCGAGGCTGTTCCGTTATCGCCTTAGTTCGGCTCTCAAAGCAGGCGCTAGTGAATAACCGCAAGATAAGGAAAAAATCAGAATGGTCCGTAAAGTTTTCTACAGCTTCCATTACCAGAAAGATGGGTGGCGCGCATCCAAAGTACGAAACATTGGTGTCGTCGAGGGAAATGCTCCAGCGAGCGACAACAAATGGGAAGAGGTCAAACGTGGTGGTGATGCAGCCATTCGTCGATGGATAGATTCTCAGCTACAAGGGCGAAGTTGCACGATTGTACTCGTAGGTTCCGAAACAGCGAGTCGACGTTGGGTAAAATATGAAATAGAAAAATCATGGAATGATGGAAAAGCGGTATTTGGCATTCGAATCCATCGGCTTCTAGACCACAACCAAACAGCTTGTTCTGTTGGCTCGAACCCATTTGATCGTTTCACGCTAAAGAATGGGAAATCACTGTCTTCAATAGTGAAACTCTATGACCCACCATTCACAGATAGCGCAAGAGCATATAAGTACATTAGCGACAATCTTCAAACCTGGATCGAAACTGCTATCGCCAGTCGCTGAATCTAGGATTCATAACACGGCCTCCAGCAAAAGCTTTCCCTTTCTAGAAAAGCGACAACGATTCGCTTTGTTCCGAGATACTATATAATTCAGAGATTTGACGGATGAATTGTGTCTGACCACCATAACTAGGATGGCGAACCCGAACCACCGGAGTAGAGCTCAGTACCCGATCGGCTGCTGCCGCCGCATCATTGCCAATCGCAACGATGCGAGATGGATTTAAGAGTGCAACCAGCGCTTGGAGAACTTCCTCACCTGCTTTGCGCTCACGAGCATTGTGCTGGCGATTCGTAAATGGCTCACCAGATTCATGTGGATGCAATGGAAAAACGTTCCATAAGAATATTCTCGAATCAATCTGATCCAGCATACGCCAAATCACAGCCGCCGTTCGTTCAGCGACTACCGTACCCGTTGTCGGCTGTTTAGCAGAAACTCCCCAACGTCTAGAGTGTTTCACAATATGTACGTCATCTGTCAAAGCTAGACCGGTACGCCTACCACCCCGATAACCGAGATCACGCCCAATCCATATTGCATCAATTGGTTCTCGCGAGGCACTTTCTATTAGCGCTGACAAAACCGACGCCCTTATACGTGGGGCATCACGCTGATCATGGACTTCACACTTGTCCGTGTATGGATTAAAACAATTTTCAAATTCTAATGCCGCAACGGAACTCACAAAAGGGTGCATAATTAATTCCTTTCTTCAAGCGGCTTATAGCAAATAGTTCTTTCGGCACGATTGCCAACAATCCAACCGCCTTGAGCAGCTTTGATCTGACGAAACACCTTATAGCCATCTAGTATGGCACGCTCCCAGAGCTTCAAGGGGCACTGAGAAACCTCATAGCCGGCAACAAATTCGTTAACAGTTTTAAGAATTCCAAGCGAAACACGATCATGCCCTTCAAAGTACTCAAGTTCTTTCGCTTTGGAAAAAAGCCAAGCGGTCAAACCTTCTTCAACCACAATCGCTCGTCCGCCATCCTGATTCTCATCATATGATGGCTTGCTTTTGCGCTTGTGCTTAATCAAAGCGCGAACAACAGGTGACCAATGAAGAATGGCCGCATATGCGAGATGAAAAACATCATGGAAACGATACCCATCCAGATCAGAGATGTTGTCGGTTAGAGGGGCTCCAATAAACACCCCGTTCCATTGAAGATAACTTTTTCCACTGGAACGCTCATTGATTCGAATCGAAAATTCTCTCGGAAGCTGTTCGTCTTTCTCAAATTCGGCATCGAAATCAACCAAATCTTCTGGATCGGGATCAAGAAACGCACCACGCGCTTTGAGCATGTTGCTTCTGGCCACATCGGAAAAAGCTAGTTTCGCCGCGTACAAAGCATCTAAATAGTGCTTTGCGAATACGACGATCTTACTGCGATCAGGAGTTGGCTCTAATAATGAAGCGGCTGAACGACCGAGATCAAACAACGTGGCATCAACCGCTCCAATTGAAGTTGGTATCGCAACATGTGCCAAGGCACCTTCAAACATGTCACTTGCAGCGCTTTGCATCGTGAAACGCTCTGTACCTACTGCTTCAGAAAAAACTTCCTCAAGCGGAAAACCTAACCTTCTACATAAGGCTGCAAGGTACCAGAGTGTGTCGCCAAATTCTTCTTCGGCTGCGCGCTTATATCCCGGATACGCTGTTTTTTCCCGGATATGCTTCTTCGCGGTAGACATTATTCCACCGACCTCACCATAGAGGCCTTGCAGAATTGGGCTAATATCCTGCTGATCAAGCACATCTGTATCTGCTATGCCATCCGCATAGTCTGTCAGCAATATGGAGCCTTTTTCATTTGACGATTTAGCCACGAAGCGTTATCCATTCAAAGGGTGGTCCTTGATAACCCACAACTCCCATACCACCTATCCATTCTTCCAGGCGCTCAATCAACTGGGAATCGTCAAAACAAGAGCGGCCTCTACCTTTCTTACAAATTTCACGTCCATCGCGGGCAATCAAGTTATCGGGAAACTTTGGCCCATCTCCACCAAAATATACAAAGTCATCACTCACCAACACTCTATTTACACCTGTATCTCGCTTCACATGGTCCGGATTGATCTGACCATCACTCTTTGAGTGGAAAGAATCACGCTGATGCCAATCGGTATNNCCCGCCACGAAAATATATGTTGTCACCACAACTTTGTTTTCGACTTCCTTTGCGGTAAGGCTTCTTTGCTTCAAATCGAGGATCCTCAGAATATTCATCAAAGGGCATCACCTCGGTCACCTTCATAGCGTAAACCATTTGACCGCCACGTCTGACACTCCGGTCGTTGCTCCCACTGCCAACGATCCAATCACCAATATCGGCGGTGCGCCGAATATCAGGTTTACAGGTCGCAAGCGTGCAATAACCATAAAACGGGTTTGGTGCAAACCCGCTATCGTATCGGACTACATAAGAATAAATACGAGCCATTAGCAAGGATGCCGCTTCAATGGTACGGGATCACAAGGATTTCCACCCGGTTTTTCCCAACCGTCCTTACCATTGATTGCATCAATAATGGAATTACCATTCCATCCCACTACCGCATCAGCATACTCTTCCAATGCTGACGGAAGATTACATTCGTTCTCGCCGTGAGCCCATACGCCAACAATGCGCTTTCCCTGTTTGGCTGCGTACTCGATTTCCCAGTTGACCCAATCACTGTCTTTGGTTTGAGGAGATACGTAACAAATAAACACCCCAGCCCAATTAATCGCCGGCGCCAGTATTTGGGTTTTGATGTAATTAGGGTCTGATGCGTTGTTGAATTTACCAGTATGAATTGAAGAATCCCGGATATTGATACCTTTGGGGGCAAGAAGATCTTTCAATTTTTGTAAGCCGTGGTCATCTGCGTGTACATGGCTGATAAATACATTCTTATTTTCCGCCATCTTCTCGATCTCCCTTGCATCCACCGACCACCCCATATCTCTGAGGTTATTTTTATCCCATGGGCTATTTAAGTCAGCTCAACCCATCTTGCAGCTCTTCCGGCTAAAACTATCTTCTGGAATTGTATATGAGTTTCTCCAATCATCCAATGATTGGCTTTTCTAGCGCCCAGCCCGTTGCACAACACCTTCTAAGGCCAAGCTACGCCTTAGCACGCCCATACGGGTTTTCCACACTAACGTAAAGCTGGACAATTCTCTGCACCATCCAAGCCATCTGCCCTCTCGGCCGCTGGCACGTCAAGTGGAAACGATAATGAATAGTCCAAACCGATGGGTATTGATCAAACGACTAGCCGAAATCACCGGCTACAGCGAAGACGCCATCCGCCATAAGGTCAAGAACGGCACTTGGGTGCAGGGTCGCATCTGGCGCAAGGCACCAGATGGGCGCATTTTCGTGAACCTTGATGAATTTGAGCGTTGGGTCGAAAGCGACAGTCGCGCCATCGCACACTGACCGCCACCAGCCCTCCTGAAACAATCACAAGGCTGGCACTAGCGTCAATACGCGCATTGAGCGTACAATGGTTCCTATAGCCACCCAGACCCATGCGGTGATCTGGAACACAGCCAAAGACGCCATGACCGATTCAAAGAAGACGCCCCCGACGCCTGCGGAAATCCGCGAAGCACGCATGAATTCAGGATTGACCCAGACTGAGGCGGCTCAGAAGGTTCAGGCTTCCTTGCGTGGCTGGCAGCAATGGGAAGCAGGCGATCGGGCAATGCCACCGGGCCTGTTCGAGCTGTTCATGCTCAAGACCGGACAGTGGCCTCTCGACAATGACGTGGAGACGTAAGAGCGAGGATCAAACAGATGGCAGGTACAACGGTTACCAAAACAGGATTCCCCGGGGTTGAAATACACGGCCGGTCGATTCGTGTGGCCTTTATGTACAAGGGCGCTCGTCATCGGCATACCCTTGGCATGGAACCGACCAAGAACAACATCAAACACGCTGCCAGCCTACGTAGCGCTGCCCTCTTCGCGCTGAAAACCGGCAACTACAACGAAGCCGATTTCTTTCCCCACTCACGAGCCTCCGAGAGTACCGCCACCAGCAAACGCCTGGGGGATCTCTGCGAGCGATATAAGCCACTCAAGGCAGTGGATATCACTCCAGAGACTCAATCACGTTATGAAACCGCTCTCGATATCTGTGTGGACACCGTTGGTCGAAACCGCCTTATCGACACCCTGCTACCGGAAGATATACAACAGCTGCGTGCTGACTTGATTGCAACGCGTGCCGTTTCGACGGTCAACCACTACCTGGCGACATTCTCGGGCTTTCTCTACTGGTGCGAGCACAATCACTACTGTGGCGAGCTCGGCAAGCACTGCGTACGCTTCGCGAAAACCAACAAGGACCCTGATCCGCTGAGCTACCAGGAATACCAGACATTAATCGACAAAGGCTGCCTGCACCCCATCGACCGTGCTGCGGTGACGCTGGCTGTCTACACCGGACTACGTCCAGGTGAACTGCTTGCTCTTGCTGTCGAAGACGTGGCTCCGGATCTGAGCAAGATTACAGTGCGCCGCTCAGTCACACAGTCAATAACCTTCAAGGTGCCCAAAACCAACAAGGAGCGCACCGTGTTGCTGTTTCCACCCGCGCGTGAGGCACTGAAAGTGCTGGTGGCAGATGCGGAACAGAGGGAGCCCGACAGCTTGAAAATCTGGCTAAACCGTCACGAATCACGTATCGACAAAGTACGCGTCCTGCTGTCACCGAAAACCCAGACTCGCCGGCACGATGTCAACGACTACTTCGTCCCCAGTGCCTGGAACACCAAATGGGCCAACCTGGTCCGGCGCGCGAAAATCCGCCCTCGCCCCCCGTACCAAACCCGCCACACCTATGCCTGCTGGAACCTGACGGCACAGGGCAACCTCGCTTTCATCGCCAACCAGATGGGTCACAAGGATTACTCCATGCTCGTGAATGTGTATGGCCGCTGGATAGATACAGAGTCCCCCAGAGAGCTGGAGCGTATCTGGGAGGGCATGCAAAACATGACAAAAATTGACCCAAATTTGCCCCAAAGCATAGCAGTATAATTTATAAGTGATTGTTTTATATGAGAAATATTGATATCTCTTCGCACACCCCCATGATTCAGCAGTTTTTGAGAATCAAAGCTCAACAACCAGACAACCTGCTTTTTTACCGCATGGGAGATTTCTACGAGCTGTTTTTTCAAGATGCAGTCGAGGCTGCCAGTCTATTGGACATCACGCTGACAGCACGCGGTAATGTCAATGGCAAACCGATTCCGATGTGTGGTGTGCCCTATCACTCCGTTGAGCGTTATCTGGCACGCTTGGTAGAGCTAGGCAAATCAATCGCAATATGTGAGCAAATTGGCGACCCGGCAACCAGTAAAGGCCCGGTAGAACGGCAGATCGTCCGCATCATTACACCCGGCACCATCAGCGACGAAGCCTTGCTGGATGCGCGCAGCGACTGCATACTGATGTCGATAAGTGTCTCCGAAAAAGCCTCCAGTGGTGAATGGCAGACCGGACTGGCCTGGATGGACATCAGCGGTGGTCGATTCCAGGTCAGCGAGGTGTGCGGTCTCAGTGATCTGCTTGCGGAAGTTGAACGCATACGACCCGCAGAATTACTGGTCAATGAGCAGCTGTTGTTGCCCCCCGAGCTTACCAGTCGTCCCGGTCTGCGCCGTCGTCCTGTTTGGGAATATGACAGCGACACCTGTTATCGTCAGTTGACCAGCCACTTTCAGACACGTGATCTGCGTGGTTTTGGTTGTGAAGAATTGCCACACGCCATTCAAGCAGCCGGTTGCCTGCTTAATTATGCCAAAGATACCCAGCGCTCCGCCCTGCCCCACATCCAACGCATGAGCGCCGAAATTGCGGCCGATGCGTTAGTGATGGATGGCGCGAGTCGACGTAATCTGGAACTCGACCGCAATCTGGGGGGCGGCAGCAGCAATACGTTAATGTCAGTGATCGATGCCACCAGCACCGCGATGGGCAGTCGGCTACTGAATCGCTGGCTGAATCGACCATTGCGCCAGCGCACCGTACTGCAACAACGCCAGCAAGTGGTCAGTGCCTTGCAACACCAATACGCATTCGAAACGCTGCAACCCTTGTTAAAACAGGTTGGTGATATTGAACGGATTCTGGCCCGCGTTGCACTGCGATCAGCCCGACCAAGAGACATGGCGCGCCTTCGCGACGCATTGACGGTACTTCCCGCCCTGCAATCAGCCTTAAATGCCCTGCAAAGCGTGATGGAAACCAGCCGCTTGGCTCAGCTGCAGCTTGCCATTGCTGAATATCCAGCCCTATGCACGCAACTGCAGTCCGCCCTGATAGAAAATCCACCCGTGGTGATCCGCGAAGGTGGTGTGATTGCCGAGCATTACGATGCTGAACTTGATGAATTGCGCGCGCTCAGCAGCAATGCTGGTCAGTTTTTGATTGACATGGAGATACGTGAAAAACAGCGCACTGGTCTCAGCACCTTAAAAGTTGGCTATAACCGCGTACACGGTTTCTACATTGAGGTCAGCAAAGCACAGTCCGACAATATGCCTGTGGAATACCAGCGCCGTCAGACCATTAAAAATGCCGAGCGTTTTATCACCCCTGAATTGAAGGTCTTTGAAGATCGCGTGCTCAGCGCCAACAGCAAAGCACTTGCGCGTGAAAAATTGCTCTACGATGAACTGCTTGAAATAACCGCCAATCAGTTGACGGGGCTGCAAGACAGTGCCGCTGCGCTGTCGGAACTCGATGTGCTGTGCAACTTTGCCGAACGCGCCCTCACCTTGAGCTGGGCACAACCTGTATTGAGCGATGAGATCGGCATTCTGATTGAACAGGGACGCCACCCGGTTGTAGAGCAGGTATTGGAAAAGCAGTTTGTGCCCAATGACACTCAACTCGGCACCGACCAGCAGATGCTGATCATTACCGGCCCCAATATGGGTGGTAAATCAACCTATATGCGCCAGACCGCGCTGATTGTGCTGCTGGCCTTTTGCGGAAGCCACGTACCCGCGGCGTCTGCGGTCATCGGACCAGTGGATCGCATTTTCACACGTATTGGCTCTTCGGACGATCTGGCGGGCGGACGCTCCACGTTTATGGTGGAGATGACTGAAACCGCAAATATCCTGCACAACGCCACGCATCAGAGCCTGGTCTTGATGGATGAAGTCGGACGCGGCACCAGTACCTTTGACGGTTTGTCGCTGGCGTGGGCCAGTGCACTTTATATTGCAGAAAAGATTCGGGCGATGACGCTGTTCGCCACCCATTATTTTGAACTGACGGTGTTGCCAGATACCCATACAAACGTTGGCAATGTGCATCTGGATGCGGCTGAGCATCAGCAAGGCATCGTATTCATGCATACGGTCAAACGCGGTCCAGCCAACCAAAGTTACGGCTTACAGGTGGCGCAGTTGGCAGGCATCCCATTTACTGTGATAGAACAGGCTCGCAAAAAACTCAGAGAACTGGAACAACTTGCTGTCTCCATGCAGTCAACTGCGATCTCCAAAAATCAAGGCAGGTCTGTTGTGCCTGACCCTGGCTTACGGCAAGCCCCCGCACAAAGTGATCTGTTTGCCAGCGCGCTACATCCGGTGCTGGAGCAACTGCGGCAAACAGAACTGGACGACTTGACTCCCAGACAGGCACAGCAATTGTTGTATGAACTAAAAAAGTCACTTTGAGGTGTTTGCAGCAGTCGGCGGGTTTGTCGGCAGCAGGAAGGTACACTATAATGCCGCATCGTTTGATTCGGACTGGAAAGCATTATGACATTTGTAGTCGGTGAAAATTGTATTAACTGTAAACACACAGATTGCGTGGAAGTCTGTCCGGTAGACTGTTTTTATGAAGGTCCTAATTTTCTGGTCATCCATCCGGATGAGTGCATTGATTGCGCGCTGTGTGAGCCCGAGTGTCCAGTCGATGCCATTTATGCAGAGGATGAGCTGCCAGATGACCAAAAGCAGTTTCTGGAGCTGAATGCCGAACTTGCGCAAAAGTGGCCCAACATCACGCAGATGAAGCCGCCGCTCGACGATGCGGAAAAATGGAATGGCGCACCAGAAAAGATCAAATTGCTGATCAAATAAGCGCTGTCCCTAAAACGTTTCAGCCTGGCATGTTTGCTATATATTCATGCTGGCGCTGACGGATGCCGGATGCACAACTCCCGGCATGCGCAATGAGCTCAGCAAGCATTCAGATAGGCATGTTCAGATATTCTGTCGGTGCCAAAAAACGCATCTACCTCATATCCTTCACGACTGGCGATACGTCTGAGCCGCCGCATGGCCTCGATTTGAATCTGCCTCACACGCTCTCGTGTCAGTCCAATATCCGCCCCCGTTTGCTCAAGCGTTAAGGGCTCATAGCCATTAAGGCCGTAGCGTCGCTCCAGCACCTGCCTTTGCCGCTCGTTCAGCTCACTCAACCATCGCCAGGCGGTACCGTGCATGCCCGTCAGCTGCATGGGACGAACCGGATCGCTATCATCCAGCGCCGGACAGCAGTCTGCTTCCAGTTCATCGGTATCCGGTATGGCCTGCTCATTGTCATGACTTGATTCGTGACAATCGAGCAAAAAGGTCAGCTCATGGAGTTTAAGGCCACAATACTCAGCAAGCTCTGATCGTGCGGGTTTACGGCCCATTTGATGGGTCAACAGCATTTCCTTTCGTAATATAAGACTGACTTCCTTGATCACATGCACAGGCAGCCGCACATCGCGGGCGTGGTTCATGATAGAGCGGTCGATGGCCTGTTTTACCCACCANNGTGGCATAGGTCGAAAAACGGAATCCTAATTCCGGGTCAAATTTTTCAACGGCACGTATCAGACCCAGATTGCCTTCAGACACCATATCCAACAATGTCAGCCCGCGATTGCGGTAACGTCTCGCTAGGCTAAGTACCAGTCGCAAGTTGTGTTGAATCATGGCTTGCCGACTTGCCGAATCGCCTGCACGACTGGCACGCGCAAGGCGTACCTCTTCATCGTAAGTGAGCAGAGGAATGGGCGATACTTCGCGTATATACGCCAATTCCGCATCACAGGCGAAGCTGTCTTTAGCATAAACAACGGTGGTATTAGGGGGGTGACCGGGATTTACTGCAAGCGCTTCCGGCTCATCCATCACATCGCTAGGAAGCAACACATCATCGAGTGTGTCTTCAGATAACGCTTGTACTGTGTCAATGCCGATGCCGATGCCAATGCCAATGCCAATGCCAATGCCAATGCCAATGTCCATATCTATATCCATATCCATGTCGTCTGATCATCCTTACCAGTGAAAATAGGCTGTTCTTAACAAAACGATCAGACAATATCACAGGATAAATGCGGGAATCAGCAGCCCTACAGCGGAATTGGGCAGGTCAAATACCAGAAATGTGCTGTCTTTCACAAAATCAGCACAATTTTTGAGGAAACTATCAAAAAAAATAACGCGGGCGATTAACGATTTGGCAAATAGCGCACCGGATCAACTGGTTTGCCGTCAACACGCACTTCAAAATGCAGCATATCCCGACCATTGGTACCGGCCCCCATCTCAGCAATCTTATCACCTGCTCTGACTTGATCGCCTTCTCGGACCACCATAGTGCTATTGTGCATATAGGCACTGAGATACCGATCATTGTGGCGCACAATCACCAGATTACCGGCACCCTGAATACCGCTGCCGGCGTACACAACATCGCCGTCGGCCGCCGCGTATACGGCTTGTCCGCTGATGCCAGCGATATCAATACCGCGTGCGGCGCCGGTCTCAGAAAACGTACTGAGCAAGCGTCCATCCGCAGGCCATTGCCAGCTGACACCCTCTACCTGCCGGGTATTGACACTACCGGTACGACGCGCATCGATAGCAGCCTGTGGTCGACGACCGGTGTCTGGTGCAGTTTCGCCTGCGGGTGCCGCGGGAATTTGCGACACAGCATCGATGGCAGCTGCAGATACCCCGCTTGCACTCAGGCTCAGACGTTGTCCTGGATAAATGGTGTAGGGCGTCGCCAGATTGTTGGCCACCGCCAGACTGCGTACATCCATATTATGTGCAAAGGCAATTGAATACAGGGTATCGCCCTGCGCAACCACATGCACAGCGCCTGCTGGTGCTGGTGCTGGTGCTGGTGCTGGTGCTGGTGCTGGTGCTGGTGACTGAGCAGGAATCTGAGCGGGCGCCGTTGTACGATTCTGAGCCGGGACTTGAACGGCCGCTTGATTACCAGCGGCTGAAGACTGATTCAAACCCGGCTGACTGGTATGAGCGGGCGCTTGGGTGGGCGCAGGCGACTCACTCACCGCCGGGGATCGCGTCACGTTTGCTCTACTAACACCCGTTCCCGTTGCAATGGGTCGCACAACGGTTGCTGCGGACCCTACCGCTGCCGGCGCAGCCGTTGTGCTGCCAGAGCCTGAACCAGCGCTTGTGACAACAGGCGCCCGCGTGGTGGCAGGTACCGTTTGACCATCAACGACTATCAGCGGGGCTTCACGCTCGAGTCGGCTGCTGCGATCATCCAATGGCGCCTGATAGTCGCTGGCACAACTGGCCAGCACCAATACCAAAGACGCCATCAACCAGGGAGAGCGCATAACAGTGCAACTCGCAGTAAAATCAGATGACACAA
This sequence comes from Gammaproteobacteria bacterium UBA6173, assembly GCA_002422225.1. Taxonomy (GTDB): domain Bacteria; phylum Pseudomonadota; class Gammaproteobacteria; order Pseudomonadales; family Pseudohongiellaceae; genus Pseudohongiella. Next base: position 6,158 of record DITX01000016.1, on the reverse strand, counting down.
CGTCGTCGCCAAACTTTTTCATTTAACGCCTCTTCAAAAAACCTTGGATGACTAGCGCGGTGAATCTGAACTCACCGCGCTCAAACGCTTATTGGTTACGGGTCAATCGCGATACGGTTGCAGCAAACAGCATTATCACTACAAAACCAGTCAAGGCACAGACCAAGACCGAGGGAATCATCGCGCTATTGCCCGTCAGTTCTGAGTATGTCCAAGGCATCATGCCCAGACCCGCACCCGGTTCTGTGGATAATCGCCAGGGCCACAATACGACAACCGACGCCGCCAGCATACCCACAAGAAACGCATAGGTTGCCTGACGATAATAAAAAAACATCAAAGTCAGCACATGCGCAAATGACAACAGGCCAATCGCGCAACCCGCCGCAAACACGAGCACCACATCCAGTTGCAGACCGCGCAACGCATCCAGCACGTACTCGTAGACGCCCAGCAGAATCAGAATAAACGCACCGGAAATACCGGGCAGAATCATGGCACAAATGGCAATCGCGCCACAGAAAAACAGGTAAAGCAGCGAAGTACTGCCCGCGGCCGGATTAATCACAGCCGTCAAAGCGGTCAGCGTGAACCCGAGTAGGAATATCAAGGTTTTGATCACGCTGATCGCACCCATCTCACGGTACAACAAGACACAGGACGCCAGCACCAGACCCAGAAAAAACGCCATTACCAACATAAAATGATTGGCCAGCAGGTAAAGCACCGTATTGGCCATCAACACCAGACTGCCCAGAATACCCAGCCCCAGTGTTAACAAAAAGCTGCCATTGATGCTGCGCCAGAATGCCTTGAATCCATGCTGGTACAGTACTTTTAATGCCATCGGATTGCAGCTGCGCAGCGCACTTAACAATTGCTCATAGATACCACTGATCACCGCAATGGTGCCACCAGAGACGCCGGGCACGGAATCTGCAATGCCAATTGCCATCCCTTTCAAAAACAAAATAATCCTGTCTCTGGCATTCATCAGTACTGCACCTGTCCTACATACAGTGGTACAAAATTCACCGCTTCCAGCACACGACTGGAAAATTCATTGCCGGTTCTTTCAATCAATAGCAGTTCTTGTCCGCCGCGCTCTGTGCCTACTGGTATGACCAGGCGACCGCCCTCCGCCAGCTGATTCAACAATTCTGCCGGTACTTGCTGAGGTGCTGCCGCTGCAATAATGATGTCAAAGGGTGCATTGTCTGCCCAGCCCAGACTGCCATCATCATGTTTAAACCGTACATTGCGCACCCCGACCAGCGACAGATGTTTACGCGCCCTTTCCAGCAAAGGCTGAATACGCTCAACTGTCCAGACCCGTTCGGCAAATTGTGCAATCACCGCGGTCTGATAACCGCAACCGGTACCAATCTCCAACACTCTGGGCACCTTGCCCTGCTCAGGGACACGCGGCCCTAATGCGGCCTCCGTCATGCGCGCTACCACATAAGGCTGAGAAATTGTCTGATTAAAGCCGATGGGTAACGCCGTGTCTTCATAAGCCCGCGTTGCCAGGGCTTCATCCAGAAACACATGCCGGGGGATCGTTCTCATCACATCCAGAACGGCCCAGTTTTTGATGCCCTTATCCAGCAATGACGCAATCATGCGCTCCCGGGTGCGTTGCGAGGTCATGCCTATACCGGCAAGATTGGGTGTATTCACAGGCTTTGATACTCAATCAGATCATGCAGAACGGCAGTTGCATAACTGCCCGAAGGCAGTTCAAAAGACAACTCCAGATCAGGCCCCGTTGGGGATTGGTTTTCTAAAAGTCGATAGTGTAATGCCTGAACCGGCAAACGCAAACTGCGCCGACTGGCGTCGACCTGGTGCTGCACGAGTCCCTTGGTCAGACCAGCAAAACCTTCAGCGACACCTTGTTCCAATTCAGCACACGCCGCTTGTGGGCATGGCGAACGCGCGGTCGAGCGCCCCCACATCGGGCCGGTCGGATGAATGTCCATGATCGCGATGCGCTGCGCAACGTGTTCATCATCTGCGTCGGGTACAAACACACTGGCACTGCCCGCGAGGTTCATGACATCGCCGTCAAGGTAGTGATTCCAGGTGCCAGCGCCGACGCGCTCGCTCAACACCGCATTAAAAATGGCAGCGCGCGCGGCGGATAACAACAGCCCACGCTCGGTGGTGTTCTGAGGACGATACTGACGGCTGAACCACGCCTGTGCTTTGTTGATATTGTCAAAACCAAAGCGCTGTTCACCAAAATAATTGGGTACACCTTGTTGCTGAATCTGTGCAAGCGCGGACTCCAGTGCGGTCAGCGCCTGAGTCATATCAAGCGTATCGGACAGTGGTGTCAGATGTCGCAATCGGATCACAAAGGCATTGCTACGATGGCTGCCCCGACGCAATTTGCGACTATTGCGCTCTAAACGCTCGATGTGTAGCTCGTCCGACAGCACCGATGCAAAATCCGGTGTCGCTCGGCCGGGCATGTGCAGACTCAGCCATTGCCGGCACACACCGTGGCGATCTTTTAATCCTGACCAGCTGACATCTTTTAGGCTGATTCCGGCAGCGCGTGCCAGTCGTTGTGCAGCTTCCACGGTATTGATGCCAGTTTTGCGGATCAACACCCAGACGTGCTCGCCCTCACCAGAGCAGTCAAAACCAAGGTGTTCATCAACCATAAAGTCTTGCGGCTGCAGTTTGAAAGTCGCACGCAATGGCACTGGCCGGGTTCGAGTGAGGTTCACTGGCTTAGTAAAACCACAGCATGGGTTTCCAAACCTTCTTTACGCCCCACAAATCCCATGCCCTCTGTGGTGGATGCCTTGACGTTCACAGCGCCCATATCAACCTCCAGCAATTTTGCAAGACGTGCGCGCATTTTATTGATATGTGGAGACATTTTTGGAGACTGCGCCAGTATTGTCATATCGGCATTCACCACCGACCAGCCTTGCGCCTTGATCAGGCCCATCACATGTATTAACAAATTTGCACTGTCGACATTTTTGTAGGCCTGATCGGTATCCGGAAAATGGCGTCCAATATCCCCCAGCGCCAGCGCGCCTAACAAGGCATCACACAAGGCATGAATCAGCGCATCACCATCTGAATGTGCCAATAAGCCCCGGTCATGGGGCACTTCAATACCACCGAGTATCAAGGGGCGATTATCCGAGGTTTCGGCAAATCGGTGAGCATCATAACCATGGCCAATACGAAGTTGCATGCTGTTGTTATGCTCCAGCGGACAAAAAGGACGAAGGCAGACGGGCTTGCAGAATCCATTCAGCCAGCTGCAAGTCTTCGGGGTAGGTAATTTTAATATTGTCTTTATGACAAGGAATCAGCTGAACTTTTCCACCAGCACCACCAACATTTTCGATCGCGGAAGACTCATCTGTCATCGTGATACCGGACTGCGCACACTGATTCAGAGCGGCCAGCAGCTCCTCAACTCTGAACATCTGGGGTGTGCAGGCCGCCCACAACTGACTGCGATCCACAGTGGTCTGTACGCTGCCATCAACAGCGGCGCGCTTGAGTGTATCGGACACAGGGGTCGCCAATAAGGCACCGGACGTTGATACTCCCGCAGCGCCACAATAATCCAGCAAGGCGCGTAAATCCTGCTCTCGCACGCAGGGGCGCACAGCATCGTGTACCAGCACCCAGTCAGTTTGCTGTGATTGTTCGCTGATCAATTGCAAAGCCGACTGCACCGACTGCCAACGTTCGGCGCCGCCTTCACAGGTCACAATACGCTGCAATTCACTGTCAGATAACTGGCCACAGGTTTGTGGCCACCATGGATCTACCGGATTCAAAGCAATCACCAGCCGAGCAACCTCGGGCAATGCCAGCAGGGCCCGAATGGAATGCAGCAGTACTGTGCTGCCACACAAAGGCAAATATTGTTTGGGGATATGGGAGCGCATACGGCTGCCAATACCAGCTGCCGGAATGATTGCGTAAAGCACTATTCAATCACTCTATAGAAAATTTCATCTTCCCGGGTCATACCCAGGTCTGAACGTGCACGTTCTTCGATCGCATCGAGGCCGGTCTTCAAATCCAGCACTTCGTTTTCAAGCATCTTATTGCGCAAACGCAGCGCCTCATTTTCAGCCTGTTGAGCCGCCAGCTGTTGTTCCAGCTGGCGTAACTCCGACACGCCACCCTCGCCGGCCCAGAGTCGCCACTGCAGAAGTAATAGCACAACGACCAATCCTGCCAGCAGTGCTTTCATCTTGTCTGTGTTGCCTCTTTGCACATCAAGGGTGTAAATGCCCCNNGTTTTGATCTGACCGGCACCGGTAGCCACTGCCAGATCGGCAATGGTGGTATCTTCAGTTTCACCAGAACGGTGTGAGATAACGGCCGTAAACCCGGCTTTACGAGCCATACGAATCGCAGCCAGTGTCTCGGTCAACGAACCGATCTGGTTAAATTTGATCAGAATGGAGTTGGCAATATTCTGTTCGATACCACGCGCCAGAATTTCAGTGTTGGTGACAAACAAATCATCACCGACCAATTGCACGGTGTTACCAATCTTGCGCGTCAGCAGCGCCCAGCCATCCCAATCACTTTCATCCATGCCGTCTTCAATCGACAGAATATTAAAATCTTTGGCGAGCTTGGCAAGATAGTCAGTGAACTGTGCCGAGGTATAAACAGCGTTTTCGCCTTTGAGATGGTACTGACCATCACGGTAAAACTCGGAGGATGCACAGTCCAGCGCCAGGCGCACATCGCTGCCCATCTTCAAGCCGGTTTTACCGACTGCTGTCAGGATGGCGTCCAGCGCCGCTGCATTGGATGGCAGATTAGGTGCAAAGCCACCCTCGTCACCCACTGAGGTGCTCAGACCCTGAGCTTTTAATACCGATTTGAGACTGTGGAAAATCTCAGCACCATAACGCAGCGCTTCTGCAAAATTGGGCGCACCCACCGGCTGCACCATAAATTCCTGAATATCGACATTATTGTCGGCGTGCTCACCGCCGTTGATGATGTTCATCATTGGCACAGGCAAGCTCATGATATCCGAGCTGCCATTGAGCTTGGCAATCCACGCATACAGCGGCATGTGATGGGCCTGAGCAGCCGCTTTGGCAGCCGCCAGCGACACTGCCAGAATGGCATTGGCGCCCAGATTGGCTTTATTGTGTGTGCCATCCATGCTGATCATCAGCTGGTCAATGGCAGTCTGATCAGAGGCATCATGGCCAAGCAGCGCAGAGCGGATCTGTGTATTGATATTGCCGACTGCCTTCAAAACACCCTTGCCCAGATAACGGGACGGATCCTTGTCTCGCAGTTCCAGCGCTTCGCGCGAGCCGGTAGAGGCACCGGATGGCGCACAGGCACTGCCAACCATGCCGTTATCCAGCAGCACGTCAGCTTCAACAGTGGGGTTGCCGCGTGAATCAAGCACTTCACGGGCACGGATGTCTTTGATAATAGCCATAGTCACTTCCTGTCAGTTTTTAACGGGTATCAATATCGGGGAATTGTTTGACCAATTCGTCTATCGCTTTCATTTGCACCAGAAAATCTTCCAGCTTTGCCAGCGGCAACGCGCACGGGCCATCACACAGTGCCTTTTCAGGGTCAGGATGCGCTTCCAGAAACAACGCCGCCAGCCCCTGACTCATGCCGGCACGCGCCAGCTGTGTGACATCGGCGCGGCGACCATCCGCGCTAGCCGACAAACCACCGGGCTTTTGCAGGGAATGGGTGACATCAAACATCACCGGGTAACGGTACTGCTTCATTACCGAGAAACCCAGCATGTCCACCACCAGATTGTTATAACCAAAACTGGAGCCGCGCTCACATAACATCAGCCTGTTGTTGCCGGCCTCTTCAAACTTGCGCAGGATATGTTTCATTTCCTGCGGCGCCAGAAATTGCGCCTTTTTGATATTGATAAAGGCCTTGGTGTTTGCCATGGCCGCCACCAGATCGGTTTGCCGCGATAAAAATGCTGGCAGCTGAATGATATCAGCCACCTCGGCAACCGGCGCGGCCTGCCAGGGCTCATGCACATCGGTCAACACCGGCACGTTGAATCGGTCTTTGATGTCCTGCAGAATTTTTAAACCTGCGTCCAGACCCGGGCCTCGGTAGGAGTGAATCGACGAACGATTGGCCTTGTCAAA
>DITX01000141.1 GCA_002422225.1 Gammaproteobacteria bacterium UBA6173 | reverse complement strand
AGCTTGCGGAAGACTTATTTCCAGAAGGAGTCTCTATGAGACACTATGAAATAGTATTTGTTGTACACCCTGATCAAAGCGATCAGGTGCCTGCGATGGTTGAGCGTTACACTCAGATGATTACCGAAACGGGTGGCAAGATTCACCGTTACGAAGACTGGGGCCGTCGTCAACTCGCATACCCGATTAACAAAGTACACAAAGCCCACTACATTCTGATGAACGTAGAATGTGGCAAAGACGTACTGGACGAAATCGTGACGCTGTTCCGTTATAACGATGCCATTCTGCGTAATCTGGTCATCAAAATGGACGGCCCAGTGACTGAAGAGTCTCTGATCCTGAAAAATGAGCGTGAAAGCCGTGAGCGTCGTGCACGCGCAGAGACCAAGCGTCGTCTGGAAGAAGAAGCTGAATCAGCTGACGACGATGACTCTGAAGAGGGTTTTGATGCCGATTCAGATGATAGCGACGAAGACGACGCTAATAACTAATCACAGCTTTTTTAAAGGATACTGACCATGTCACGTTTTTTCCGCCGCCGTAAGTTCTGCAAATTTACTGCAGAAGGCACTATTCAGATCGATTACAAAGATGTTGAAACGCTGAAGGCTTACATTTCAGAGACCGGCAAAATTGTTCCAAGCCGTATCACCGGAACCAAAGCCCGTTACCAGCGCCAACTGGCAGTTGCCGTCAAACGCGCCCGTCATTTGTCGTTGATTCCGTACACTGACAGCCACAACGTGTAAGTTGAATGCTAGGTCTCGCACGATATGCCATGAACGGTCGCCGTCAGGCGATGACCACGGTATTTGTGTGTGGTCTGATTCCACTGCTTAACATGCTTGTCCCGGCATTATTGGGACTGATTTTATTGCGACACGGCCGACGAGAAGCCGTGTTGGTGACAGCCTGGGCCGCCTTGCCGTTGTTTGGTTGGGCCATGATGGGCGATATCACCCCGTTGATTCTGCTGCTGGGCGTTGTTGGCTTGGCAGCGGTGCTCCGACAGACAGCTTCATGGCAATTTACCTTGCTGGCGGGCATTCTGGTGGGCGTGGGTGCAGAGATGGCGTTGCGACTGAGACCAGATTTTCTGGTGTTGTTGCAGCAGCAGGTAGAGATCTTTATGGCATCCGGTTCTTTGCCGGATCAGCCGGCGATCTCGCCGGATGTGATGCGCGAGGCGCTGATCAGTCTGTTTGGATTGATGCACATGTTTATGAGCATCTGCCTGCTGATGTTGGCGCGCTGGTGGCAAGCCGTGCTGTATAACCCCGGTGGTTTTCAGCAGGAGTTTCACCAGTTCAAGCTGCAGCCCGCGATTGCAATGATGTTGATGGTGCTGTTTCTGGCGGCGAGTGCCGGCGTGACAGTGCTGACAGGCTGGATAATGTATTTTTTGTTGCCCTTGTTTTTTGCCGGACTGGCATTGGTACATGGGTTGGTAGGCTTGAAAAAACTATCGCGGCTTTGGCTTGTAGCGTTTTATATGCTGATGCTGAATCCGCCGTTGGCGCAACTGTTAGCAGTGGCCGCGCTTATTGATAGCTGGTATGACTTCCGTGCTCGTGTAAAAGCAAGCGGTGGTCCAACAAGCTGAGGCCGGACAGGCGCCTGATCATGAATCAGGATTTTATTGAGGAAAATATCATGAACGTAATTCTGCTGGAAAAAGTAGGCCGTTTGGGCAGTGTTGGTGACACCGCGTCTGTACGTCCAGGTTATGCACGTAACTTCTTGTTCCCGTCCGGCAAAGCCGTACCGGCAACTCGAACCAATCTGGCTGACTTTGAAGCCCGTCGTGCTGAACTGCTGGCTGCTCACAATGCTAACGTTGCTCAAGCTCAGGCGCGTGCAGACAAGCTGAAAGACCTGCGCGTTGCAATCTCCGTTAACGCGGGCGATGAAGGCAAGCTATTCGGTTCTGTGGGCACACGTGACATCGCTGATGCCGTGACTGCAACCGGTTCAGAAATCACTAAAGCTGAAGTTCGTCTGCCAAACGGCGCAATCCGTGAAGTGGGTGAATGGCTGGTATCAATCGACCTCGGCTACGAAGTAGAAGCTGTGGTAACGGTTGCGGTTGTACCTGCTTAATAGCAACTGCGTGACAGTACCACCGCGGGTGGTGATCCAACATGCGGGTAACTGATGTTGCCGGTTGTTTGTGATCACTGCTTAGTGGGAGAATAAGGCACCGCCATCCTTTGGGTCGTGGTGCTTTTTTTTGCCTGGGTTTTTGGGGAGCACAATGTCAGAACGAACAACAACAGAGCTCAGGGAACCCGCGGCCACCTTTGATCGCCCTTCCCGGCAGACGCCATTAAGTGCCGCCCATGCGCTGGGTGCTGGCTTAAAAGTGCCGCCACATTCTGTTGAGGCGGAACAAGCCGTGCTCGGTGGCTTGATGCTCGACAATACCGCCTGGGACAACGTTGCCGAAGTGTTGCAGGCAGTGGATTTTTATCGCCATGAACACCAACTGATTTTTGATGTGATGCAGCGTCATGCCGAGGCCAGCAAACCCATCGACGTGGTCACACTGGTAGAAGCCCTCGACAGCCTCAACCAAGTGCAGGATGCGGGCGGTATTGAGTACCTGTCCGATCTTGCCAGTCATGCCCGTGGCACTGCCAACATTAGCGCCTATGCCCGCATCATCCGCGAACGTGCAACCCTGCGTACCCTGATCAGTGTCTCCAATGAAATTGCGGACAATGCCTTTAATCCGGCGGGTCGCGAAGCCGCGGACGTGCTGGATTTTGCTGAACAGAAAGTTTTTCAGATTGCCGACAACCGCGCGCGTGATGGTGGTCCACAGCAGGTCAATCCGCTGCTCACCAAAGTGGTTGAAAAAATTGATGAGTTGATCAAGTCCAAAGGTGGCATCACCGGACTGTCCACGGGTTATAAAGATCTCGACAAAAAAACCTCGGGTTTGCAAAAGTCCGACTTGATTATTGTGGCGGGTCGACCCTCCATGGGTAAAACCACCTTTGCCATGAATCTGGCGGAACATGCGGTGATGGCCCAGGACAAACCGGTGTTGGTGTATAGCTTGGAGATGCCTGCAGAGAGTCTGATATTTCGTATGCTCAGCTCCATTGGCCGCATCGATCAGTCGCGTCTTCGTAGCGGGCAGCTGGAAGATGAAGATTGGCCCAAGCTCACCGCGGCCATTGCCAAGCTCAAAGACCGGCCATTGCTGATCGATGACACGGTGGGCCTGAGTCCAACCGAAATGCGTGCGCGCGCCCGGCGCGTGGTACGTGAGTATGGTGGCCTGGCGTTGGTGGTAGTCGACT
>DITX01000150.1:1963-3168 GCA_002422225.1 Gammaproteobacteria bacterium UBA6173 | reverse complement strand
TGGTCAGTGACGACAACGAGTTGAATATCGGTGAAGAGATTCAAAAGCTCCAGGAAAAAAGCAAAAAACTCACCGAAAAAATCTATAGCAACTTGTCGTCCTGGCAGATTTCTCAGGTCGCGCGCCATCCGCTGCGTCCTTATACACTGGATTACATTCAGCACATCTTTACCGATTTTGATGAATTGCACGGCGATCGTCTGTTTGCTGACGATATGGCCTTGATTGGCGGCATTGCCCGGCTTGAGGGCAAGCCGGTGATGGTGATTGGCCATCAGAAAGGCCGTGGCACCAAAGAAAAGGTACGGCACAATTTTGGTATGCCGCGCCCGGAAGGTTATCGAAAGGCGCGCCGACTGATCGAGCTGGCCGAGCGTTTCCAGTTGCCGGTTTTGAGCTTTATTGACACTCCGGGTGCATACCCGGGTATCGACGCGGAAGAGCGTGGCATCAATGAGGCCATTGCCGAAAATATGGCAATGATGTCGCGGGTGCGTACGCCGTTAATTGCCACAGTGACCGGGGAAGCCAACTCTGGTGGCGCGATTGCAATTGGTATCGCCGATCATTTGAACATGCTGCAATATTCCACCTATACCGTTATTACCCCGGAAGGCTGTGCCACTATTCTATGGAAGTCTTCTGAACATGCGGCAGATGCTGCCGAAGCCATGGGTGTAACCTCAATACGCTTGGAGGAGTTGGGGATTGTGGATACCACCATTCCCGAACCATTAGGCGGTGCGCATCGAGACATCAAGGAAGTGGCTGCCAACATTAAGTCCGCCTTGGTGGATCAAGTTGAGCGCCTGCAGAACATGGATATCGATAGCCTAGTTGATCGTCGGTACCGGCGACTGATGAGTTACGGCATCAGCCGCTGAGTCGACGAACGGGCAAATTTCCAGGGGTTTCAGTCAGGGGTTTTCAGCATGTCAGACAAGCATCTGGCGGGCACGGCCCCGGCGTTGCTCCATTCTTTAAAACAGCTGCATGAACACTTCCCACACGGTCGGCGTTTGGTCATTGCCCTCAGTGGCGGGCTCGACTCCATGGTGTTGCTGGATGCGTGTTGTGAATTGCAGCCTGAATGGATCAGTCAGTTTTCGGGTGGCGTACGCGCCATTCATGTCCATCATGGTTTGAGTGTTAATGCAGACCGCTGGCTGGCTTTTTGTGAACAGCAATGTGCTAAGCGCGCCATC
>DITX01000150.1:0-1882 GCA_002422225.1 Gammaproteobacteria bacterium UBA6173 | reverse complement strand
GGTCTGTCAGGCATGCCAGTGGGCAGGGCGCTGGGGCAAGGGCAATTATGGCGTCCCTTGTTGCAGCAAAGCAGGGCTGAGCTTGAGGCCTATGCCCTGAGTCGGGCGCTGCCATGTATTGAGGATGAAAGTAACAGCGATGTCCGAATGAGTCGTAATTTTTTGCGCCATCAAGTGCTGCCATTACTGGCGTCACACTGGCCTGCGGTGCAGGACACCTTACTGCGCACGGCTGCGCTGCAGGCGGATAATGATCAGTTATTGTCGCAGTTAGCCGGGCAGTATCTGAGTCAGCATCATGATGTGGCAGAAAACACGCTGCACATTGCCGACTTGTTGCCAGCAACATTAGCCATGCAGCGTTTGGTGCTCAGGCATTGGTTACACAACGCCAGTTGCACACAAGCCTCTGCCGGGCAGTGGCCGGAGTGGCAAAGTGTACAAACACTGATAGATGGGGTGATGTTGGCCTCAGCAGATGCTGAACCACTGTTGCAGTGGCAGGGGCGCGAGATCCGCCGGTTTCGAGATCGGCTTTTTATGATGTGGCCGGCTGAGCCTTTGCCGCCGGCTCCGATTGATGGCTTTTTATGGCGACAGACGCCTGATGGTCGACTGCCGGTGATGGTATTGCCTGGTAACAATGGCAGTTTGCGCCTGCTGCAGAGTAGAGAAGGAGGCATGGTATTCCCGCAAGGGGAGTGCCGTGTGCGATACCGCGGTGCGGAGGGGCTGGAGTGCGCGTTGGCAGGGCGACCGCGCCGGGCGCTCAAAAAGATTTTGCAGGAATCAGATGTGCCGCCGTGGGTGCGAGCACGAACGCCGCTGATTTTTATTGATAATCAGCTGGCATGGATTGCCGGTGTGGGTGTTTGCGAAGGATTTCAAATTAATAACGGCGGTAATGGCTGGGCAGTCAACTGGCAGATGCCAGTGGTTGAGGCGCCGGAACACTGAGCGTGCAGCCAGCGATGCTCGAGTATTGACGCTCGACTCAAACAGACAATGGAACACAGGCCGGACACAAAGACCGGAACATGTTCCCGGATAATTAATTTGTTCATGCGTGGGGCTTCTGGTAATCTGGCGTCCCATCAATGACTCAGGATGGGGCGTTAATGACGCGATATATTTTCATCACCGGTGGGGTTGTGTCCTCACTCGGCAAAGGTATTACCTCAGCATCGCTTGGTGCGATTCTCGAAGCGCGTGGCCTCAAGGTCACCATGCTTAAACTCGACCCGTATATCAACGTTGATCCAGGCACCATGAGCCCGTTCCAACACGGTGAAGTGTTTGTAACGGCAGACGGTGCCGAGACTGATCTTGATCTGGGGCACTACGAGCGTTTTATTCGCACCACCATGAAAGCCGGTAACAACTTTACCACCGGCCGCGTCTATGAAGAGGTCATTCGTCGCGAGCGTCGCGGCGACTATCTGGGCGCCACCATTCAAGTGATTCCACATATCACCGATGAGATCAAACGGCGTGTCATCCTGGGGGCAGCCGGCGCCGATGTGGCGCTGGTTGAAATTGGCGGCACAGTAGGTGATATCGAGTCGCAACCGTTTCTGGAAGCGGTGCGGCAGATGCGCGTGGAACTCGGTTCCTCCTACGCCTTGTTTATGCACCTCACGCTGGTGCCGTATATTGCAACTGCCGGTGAAACCAAAACCAAACCGACACAACACTCGGTCAAGGAATTGCGCTCTATTGGTATTCAGCCCGATATTCTGATTTGCCGTTCCGAGCAGGAAATTTCAGAGTCAGCCCGCCGCAAAATTGCCTTGTTTACCAACGTTGATTTACCCGCCGTGGTGTCATTGCCTGATACCAACACCATTTACCGCATCCCCTCGCTGCTGCGCGCCGCTGAGCT
>DITX01000022.1 GCA_002422225.1 Gammaproteobacteria bacterium UBA6173 | reverse complement strand
GCTGCGGCCAACATAGCGGAGGGGTTGGGGCCCTCACCATCCCCTAAAGGCGGTGGCTCGTCGGTCATCACATTACCAAACGCACCAAAATCGACTTCAAACAGATATTTTTCGAGTAGTTTAAGACGAACCTCGAAGGTTTTCCCGGTAGTACTCATCAATCATTCTCCTTGCTTAAGCGTCTGGTAAGTCATCCATCATGATGCCCAAGGTATCCGACTTGAATTCCCTGCGATAGAGTATAACCACGACAAACACCGATAGCCCGATCAAGACCCAGGCATTAAGAAACCAGCCTAATCCCGCCATCGCAAAATAATAACTACGCAAGCCATTGTTAAAATTGCCTGAGGCTTTGGACGCCATTTTGGAAATCGATTCGACATGTCGATTCATTTCCTGTACGTCAGGCTTTAATGACTTCTCTGGCGCACTGCCAATCATCACCGACACCAGACCAAATTGTCGCAAGCTCCAGGTGAATTTAAAAAAGCCGTACACAAACAAACAGATCAACAAAACAACTTTTACTTCCCATTGCGCCAGCGTGCTTTGGTCAGAAAAAGGCAAGTCGTTCAGCATGCCCAGCATCATTTCGGAGGAACCCAGCATGGTCACCAGACCCGCCAGCACCAGCAGCGTGGTGGACGCAAAAAAAGACACATTGCGCTCAAGATTGGCAACAATATTGGTATCCGTAATACGGTTCTCACGGATTAATGCCATGCGTATCCACTGTTTGCGGTATCGATGCATGGCGTACGCAAGGCACGGCGTATTAACACTTCGCCGAGCCGTGTAGTACAGGTATCCTCTGAAACACGTCAGAAAAAAAAGCATCGCAAATAGATTGAGATAGTTGGCCTGAACATACTCAAAAGATGTGGAGAGCATAGGCAGAGCATAGTCCCTGTAGTGTTGTAAACAACGCCAAGTGTAACCCGGCGTGCGCTGTGCAGACAGTAAACCAGCGCCTTCTGAGTAACAATACCTGTCAGAACTGGTTAAAGGCTGACCGATCACTTACGCCTACACCCAAAAGCTAAAGGTGCGTAGGTTATGACGGGACATCTTGGTATACTCCGGAGTGAGACGACAAACCTTGTATCGACTCTTAAGGCTGCTTCTTGAATCAGGATTTTCCTACAACAGCAGGGCTATGTTTAACAGGATGTTTATTTACAGACGCAAATTCATATTTATCAGTGCATTGACAGCATTGATGATTGTTGGATTCATGGCTACCAGCCTGACCAGCTACTTTGTGGCGCAAGAGTCCTTGTCGCGCAACGTGTCTGAGCAGATGCTGCCGCTGACCAGTGACAACATTTATTCAGAAATTCAGCGCGATCTACTACGCCCTATTCTGATTTCCTCTGTCATGGCCACTGATACGTTTGTGCGAGACTGGGCATTGGAGGGTGAAGAAGACAGCACCCGCATCATTTCCTATCTGAACGAGATACAGCAACAATACGGCACCATTACGGCATTTTATGTTTCAGAGGCCACTCGGCAGTATTACCACCCAAGCGGTGTGCTCAAAACCGTTTCAGAGCAGGACCTCACCGATGCTTGGTACTTTCGTGTACGCGGCCTGCAACAGGATTATGAAGTTAATGTCGACACGGATACTGCAGACCGCAGCCGCGTCAGTATTTTTATCAACTATCGGGTGCTCGATTATAACGGTCAGTATATTGGTGCCACAGGTGTAGGACTGTCCGTGGCCGCGGTCACCCGCCTGATTGATGTTTATCAACAGCGTTATGACCGTTCCATTTATTTTATTGACCGGCAAGGCAAAGTCACACTGACGGGCAGCAATGACCAACGCCTGAACCAGATTCAAGATGAAATCGGATTCAGTGACGTTGCCGCGCAGATTCTTGGCTCGCCCACAGCAACACTGGAGTACAAAAGCAACGATCAGACAGTCTTTCTGAACAGTCGTCTGGTTCCCGAGTTTGACTGGTATCTGATTGTTGAACAGGTGGGCTCTGGCGCTGGCGAGCGGCTGGACAACACACTGCTACTCAATCTATTGCTGTCGGCAGCTATTATGGCGTTGGTATTGACCATTGCGCACTTTACCTTGCGTTCGTACCAACACAAATTGGAAGACATGGCCACCAAAGATCGTTTGACAGGTGTGGCCAACCGCCATCTTTTTGAGATGATATTTGAACATTTGACCCGGAATATGCAGCGCTACCCGCGTCCGGTATCCATCATCAGCGTTGATATCGACTACTTCAAAAAGGTCAATGACAACTTTGGTCATCAGGCGGGTGACCTGGTTTTGCAGGAGGTCTGCCAACTGATCATCAAGCACATCCGCGATAGCGACACCATTTGCCGGTGGGGCGGTGAAGAGTTTGTACTGCTGCTGGATTATTGTCAGATTGACGAAGCGGTATTACGTGCCAGGGAAATACAAGCCGCCATACAAAACCTCGCTGTGACCTTTGGCAAATCTAAAATAAAAGTCACCTTGAGTATGGGCATTGCAGATTACCGACCTAGCGAAGCACTGGATGAATTGATGGCGCGCGCCGACACGGCCTTGTACAAGGCCAAAAAAGCCGGCAGAAACTGTATCGTATGTGCGGACGCAAGCTGATGTGACGGCTGATACGACGCGCGCTTACAGGGCAGCAAGCGCCTCGGACAATTTACTAACGCCGATAATTTCCATGCCGGGCACGGCGTGTTTCGGACAGTTGGCTTTGGGTACAATCGCGCGCTTGAAACCATGTTTGGCGGCTTCTTGCAAACGCTCCTGACCACTGGGCACGGGACGGATTTCACCAGCAAGACCTACTTCACCAAATATCACCAGATCATGCGGCAACGCGCGGTCACGAAAGCTGGACACAATGGCCATTAACACGGCCAGATCTGCAGCAGTCTCGGTGACTTTGACTCCGCCCACCACATTCACAAACACGTCCTGATCGGCCATAAACAAACCGCCATGCCGGTGTAGTACGGCCAGCAACATGCCCAGACGATTCTGATCCAGACCAACGGCTAGGCGCCGAGCACTGCCGGTCTGGCTGCCATCTACCAAGGCTTGAATTTCCACCAGCAAAGGTCGGGTGCCTTCCCACAACACCATGACCAACGATCCAGGACTTTCTTCCTCCGTTCTCGCAAGGAAAATGGCGGAAGGATTTTTGACCTCCTTCAGGCCTTTTTCGGTCATTGCAAACACACCGAGTTCATTAATGGCGCCAAAGCGATTTTTCTGGCCTCTTAAGGTGCGGTAACGGGTATCGCTGCCACCTTCCAGCATCACAAAACAATCAATCATGTGTTCCAGCACTTTGGGGCCGGCCAGCGAACCATCCTTGGTGACATGTCCCACTAGGAACAACACTGTACCGGTTTGTTTGGCGTAACGGATCAGATACGCGGCACATTCGCGCACCTGCGAGACGCTGCCGGGTGCGGACGGCACATCACTGCTGTGCATCACCTGAATGGAATCCACCACCAGCAGTTTGGGCTGCAACTGCTCCGCCAGCCGGCAAATCGTTTCAACTTCCGTTTCGGCGAGCATTTTGAGGTTTTTTTCGGGCAATCCCAATCGATGCGCGCGCATACCGACCTGCTGCAGCGACTCTTCACCGGTGACGTACATGGCGGGCATCAACTGCGCCAGCGTGCACATCACCTGTAGCAGCAAGGTGCTTTTGCCAGCGCCCGGATTACCACCAATCAGAATCACCGAACCCGGCACCAGGCCACCGCCTAGCACGCGATCAAATTCACTTAAAGACGAGGAAAAGCGCGGCACTGCGGCCACATCAATCTCCGACAGATCTTGCACGCTGGACAACTGGCCTGCATAACCCTGGCGGCGAAAATCAGCCTGCACGGCAGGCGAGGCATTGGTCGTGGCACTGGCGATGCTGATGCGCGTCAAAGTGTTCCAGGCTTTGCACTCCGAGCATTGCCCTTGCCACTTGCTGAATTCAGCGCCGCAGTCTTCACACACAAATGCTGTTTTTGCCTTGGCCATCAGACTGTAAACCTGACGCGTGATGTCACCTGACAGAACAGTTCATACGCAATGGTGCCGGCGTAACGCGCGATACGATCGGCTGGCAATACACTGCCCCAGGACTGCCCCCACAACAACACTTCATCACCGGGATTGGCGGGAATACCGCTGAGATCAACCGTCAACATATCCATAGACACCCGTCCCGCCAATGGCGCTTCCCACACTTGGCCCTGAGCAAAAATCAGTACGGGTGTGCCGCTGGGCGCGTGCCGTGGGTAACCGTCCCCGTAACCGATACCAATCACGCCGATTCGCGTGTCCTGCGGACAATGATACGTGGCGCCATATCCCACCGTATCGCCAGCTCTGACGTGATTGATCGTCAACAGTCGGGACTTCAAACTCATCACCGGCTTTAAATTGTAGTGGCTGCCATCAGTGTCCGCCATGGGAGATGCACCATACAACATGATGCCGGGCCGCACGATGTCATGATGGGCTTGCGGCCATGCGACAATGCCCGCCGACGCTGACAGACTNNTCATGTTCATCAGCTGTGGCAAAGTGCGACATCAGCACGCGTTCGCCCGGTAATGTCAGTGATTGCAGCCATTGCCAGACATCCCGCAGATCATCAGCCGGCAGACCCAATCTGTTCATGCCGGTGTTAATTTTTAACCAGATGTTCAGCACAGGCGGCTTGATCGACGTGAATTGTTTCAGCCATTGTTTTAGCAGGTCAGCCTGCCAGCGCGAATGCATTACCCAGTGAAAACCACCTTGTATCAGCAGCGCTAGCTCGTCCACCGTGAGCGGACCGCGTAGGACCAGAATGGCTTCTTTGCTCGCCGTGCGCCGCAGCGTTAACGCTTCATTCAAGGTGGCAACGGCAAACAGGTCATTGGGGTGCAAAGCGGGTTGCAGGGCTCGCGCCACGGTGTGCACGCCGTGCCCGTAGGCATTAGCTTTGATCACCGCACACACACGTCGGCCGGGGGCGCTGATGCGTGCGCGCTCTAAATTATGGCGCAAGGCATCAAGATCGATATGTGCCCAGCTGTGAGACTCAGGCATAACTATCGTCGTAGTCTGGCAAGGCTAGATTGTCAAAGCGTGTGAACTGGCCCATAAAGCCCAATTTCACCGTCCCGATCGGGCCATTACGCTGTTTACCAATAATGATCTCGGCAATGCCCTTATCCTGCGTGTCCTGGTTATATACTTCATCACGATATACAAAGGCAATAATGTCGGCGTCCTGCTCAATCGCACCGGATTCCCGCAAGTCAGACATCACCGGGCGCTTGTTGGGGCGTTGCTCAAGACTTCGATTCAACTGAGACAATGCAATCACCGGGCAGGAGAATTCACGTGCCAGTGTTTTTAAGGAGCGGGAAATCTCTGAAATCTCACCCACGCGGTTATCACCAAAGCCTTTTATCTGCATCAACTGCAGATAGTCGACTACCACCAACGCCAGGCC
>DITX01000136.1 GCA_002422225.1 Gammaproteobacteria bacterium UBA6173 | reverse complement strand
TCTGAGCCCGTCAGTGCCAGCACCCCAGCCATGGTGGTGATGGTGGTCACCAAAATCGCGAGGCCGGTTTGTTCATAAGCTTTAGACAGAGAGACCGTGTGATCATGGCCTTGCTCACGGAATACAAAATAGGCACTCATCACGTGTACGCAGTCGGCAATACCCACTGCAAATACCAGCATGACCGTCAGGCTGAGCATGGTGGACAAGGTGGCGCCGACCCACACAGTAATGCCCCAACTCCACAACAAACTGAGCAGGATGGTAATAATGGGCCAGAACACCGCGCTGAACGATCGGAATAACGCACGCAGCAGGAAAATGAATATCGCCACCACGCCTGCAGCCAGCCACAGCAACTCCTGCAGGACATCAAACACCCACGACATCAGCGAAGGGTTGCCAGCGGGGTAAAACGCAAAGTCGTTGTGGTAGTCCTCAAGCACGGCACTGACCGCCGTAAAAAATTGTTTGTACTCGGCCATGTCCACCAGTTCAAAACTGACTTCATCAATCGTGGCCTGCTCATCAAACGCCAGCTCAAAACCGCCATCGCCACCAAAGTTGCTGAACGCATCACCCAGGGAAATATCATCGGCATTGACGGCAGGCACATAACCTTCCAGCGGTCGCGCCCCAAAGGTTGTTTGAATCAGCAGTGCGCCAAATCGTCCGTCTTCGGAGTAAAACGCCAGCCGGTAGTCATCTTCTGCCAAGGCCTGGGCACGAATAGCGGCCAGCTGCGCCGGGTCATCCGGAATAACATCGGGCACCAGCCGCTCTGAGCGTAAGGTGTCGCCATCAACGCGTTGCACACGCAAGGTAGTGATCGACTGCACGCGCCGAATCTGATCAAGTTCCTGTAAATCAGCGTCATAGCGGGAAGCATCCAGTGTGCGCCAGTCGCGCAGGCTCTCAGTCAGCGCACGGGCAGCTGCCAACGAGCGCGCCGAAAAAATATCGCCGTCACGTGCTTCGTACACCAGAAAAAGGGAATCGTCACTGCCAAACTGGGTGCGAAACGCATTCAGTGCCGCAATGGCGGGGTCAGTCTGATCGATCATGCTGTCGGTGCTGATATCAATGCGTGTGCGTGTAGCCACGCCAAACGCCTGAAATATGCTGATCAACACAACAATGGCCAGAATCAGAATCCGATGCCTGACCACAAACCCGGGCGCTACCGCAAACAAGCGGGCAAGCACCAGAAGCCGGTTTTCCATAACTTTGCTCCAGCACGTCCTGTTACCGCTGAATACAGGGACTTATTATTTTTTTAACAAGGGTCCTGCCGCTGACTCAGCAGCGGAAAACACCAAACGTCTGCCGACCATCATCGATGGTTGATTCTGGTACTACACGGTTTCCCCCCAAGCGACCGCCTTCATTACGAGCAAGGCTGATCAGTTCTTCCTGCAGGCGCGCGGCACCACGCTGCACAAAACCAATATTATCGAGTGCATTCACATTAGCAGTCCCCACACGCGTGCAAGCAGCAATGTCCTGAGTTGTCGCAACACGGACTGTCTGGCCCTCTGGCGTAATTTGTACCCAGTTGCTGCTGCAGGCGCTAAACGCCAACGTGCCGGCCAGCAACGCAAGGTTAAAGAGTCTGCGCAGTGAGTGTGTCGGGATATTCGCAATGTGCAATTTCAACATGGTAGTTTCTCTGTTTTGATGGGTCAGTTTGACCGGATTAAGGTTAAAAATGAGCCAATTCAGACTTGGGCGGTATTATGCGTCATCCCGTTAAGTAATCAACTGAGAAAGCAGCGAGCGCCTGTCCGAATTGTGTTGATTGTGCGCGAGTTCACGTTACTACACTTTGGCCCTCGACAGGCACTTGTCTTTGCGGTCTAGGCATGTCAGGAATTGTGCTAATATCGCGGCCATCAACAACACAGGGAGCTAAAAACATGCAGGTAAACCATTCCGCATTGTCCGACAAAAACGTGGTAGTGATTGGCGGCACATCAGGCATAGGCCTAGCCACGGCAATCGCTGCGGCACAACTGGGTGCTACCGTCTGGGCCGCAGGCCGTTCCGCTGAGCACATGGATAAAGCGGCCGCTGCCATTGCTGCGGCAGGGGTGCAGGTCAAACTGGTGCAGTTGGACACCCATGATGAGCCCGGTATGACGGCGCTGTTTTCATCTATTGGACAGATCGATCATCTGGTATCAGCGGCGACCGGCGGTACGCGCACACTCAAGCCGTTTATTGAACAGACTCAGGCACAGTTTGAAGCTGCGTTTAGTAAACTCTGGGGTTACGCCAAAGTGGCACGCACAGGCGCGCCGTTTGTGGCTAAGGACGGTTCGATTACATTTGTCAGTGGCGCACCCGCGCGTCGGTTTAAACCTAATATGTCTGCGTTGAGCGCAGTGGGTGGTGCTGTCGAGAACATGGTGCGCAGTCTGGCGGTTGAACTCAGCCCGATTCGTGTCAACGTGGTGGCGCCCGGCATTATTGATACCGCCTTGTTTGACTGGATGGGCGCTGAAAAACCCGATCGGGTTGCCGCCATGACACAAGGTCAGCTGGTGCGCCGCATCGGTCGTCCCGAAGAAGTGGCCAGTGCGCTGATTTACCTGATGCAAAATGCCTATGCAACCGGTACCACCGTCGATGTCGACGGAGGCCAGTTACTGTCATGAGTTCAGCGGTCAAAAAACCAATCGATGCCCACAGCATTGTTCAGGCAGCCTCGCACATGAGTTTGGAACAAGCCATTCTCCAGCGTCGATCAGTGCGTGGGTATTTGCCTGATCTGGCGCCGGAAGCGGTGTTGCAGAATATTTTTGAGCTGGCGCAACTGGCGCCTTCCAACTGCAACGTGCAGCCATGGAAGGTCTATGTCGCCAGTGGTGCGCTGCGCGATAAACTCAGTACAGAGATGCAGCGTCGTATCCGCGACGGTGTCACACCAAATCCCGACTACGAGTATCGTGGTGATTTTGTGGGCGAATACCGCACCCGACAGGTCGAATGCGCAGTTGCTTTGTATAACAAGATGGGTATTGAGCGTAACGACAAACCGGGGCGTCAGCACGCCATCATGCGCAACTTTGAGTTTTTTGATGCGCCGTATATGGCGTTTCTGGGCATGGACAAGGCCTTTGGCACCACGGTGGCCATCGATGTGGGCATGTACGCGCAGAATTTGATGTTGTTACTGGTGGCCCATGGACTGCACAGCTGCCCCATGGGTACCATGCGCAACTACCCTGATCTGGTGCGAGAAGCGTTTGGATTGAGCGAAGACAATCGCATTCTGTTTGGGTTGGCATTTGGTTATGAAGATACCCGCGTGCCGGCCAATAAAACACGGACAACCCGCGACCCGGTCTCGGCCAGTGTGATATTCAAGTCGTAAGAGATAATAAAAAGTATGCAAGCAAAGCCGGTAGTACTGATTTACGACATCAACAACAAACTGGTTGACGATGTAGCGCATGAACTGGGTAGCAGTGGTTTACTGACAAGCATCAACACCTATAACGAAGGCAACGCCGTGGAAGTGGTGCAGCAGTATGACCGTCTGTTTGGACTGCTGACCAACAAACTCAGTTGTGTGATCACCGGCTGGAACAACCACAAAAAACCACGTGATCAGTTCCTGTATCGTCTGCGCGATATGGAAAACAAGAGCCCTTTGCGCAACGCCACCCCGGTCATCCTGATTACTGAAGATCATCGGCCCGACCTGAAACAGCGCGCGCTCGACGCCGGCGCTGTTGCGTATCTGCATCCAGATACCTTCAAACAAAGTTTGCTGACACTGATGCTTGAGCTGATCGAAAAGGACAATGCGCCCGAATTGAACCAGCGCGCCAAACTGCAATTTGCACGAGAACAATTCGCCAACGAGAGCGATGAGGAGTAGACCTCGTGTCAAAATTTGAGTTCATCATGATGTTTGTGTCGGTGGTGATCGCTTTTGCTATGGCCGAACTGTTGATGAGCTGGGGTCGTATCATCCGCAACCGATATCGCGTGCAGCAGCCCTGGCTGCTGGCAGGTTGGTCGCTCTGGCTGCTGATCATCATGACCTACCATTATCTGGGGTTCTGGGAATATCAGGCCTACGACTTTACGCGTGTAGCACCCATGCTGTTATTTCTGGCTGCCCCGATCATGATGGTATTGCTGACGTTTGCGCTGATGCCTGAAATCCGACATTACCGTACCACCAATCTCGAAAACCATTTTTACCAGCAGAAAAACTGGTTTCTGGTGATGGTGATCATTTTTCTGTTGTTAGCACGTGCGTCTGATCCGTTGTTACCGGATTTTGCCGAAACCTGGCCCCAGCGCATAGTGGGGACGGTGCTGGTCTCGCTGTCGGTCATCTGGCTGTTGTTTACCCGCAGTCGCTGGGTTCACTTTGGGCTGATGTTGTTTAACGTCAGTTATCTGCTGCTGGTGGCGTTTTATGTGCCGGTGCGTGGCCTGACCGCGTTTTAAGCGGCACGTCTGCGGTCGCTCAAGCGCTCGCAAATACCAACGCGTACGCGCCATCTTTGTCGTGCACTTCTTTGCCGGTGACCGGAGGGTTGAATACACACGCCAGTATCAGATCCTGATCATTCGCAAACAACACATGTTTGTCATGCTCATTGAGCACATACAATGTGCCGGGATTGATTGGATGTTGCTCGCCAGTCGCCAGATCGCGAATAGCGCCTTTGCCGCTGATGCAATACACCGACTCCAGGTGGTGTTTATAGTGCATATGCGTTTCAGTGTTGGCAAAAATGGTGGTGATATGAAACGAAAACCCCATTTTGTCATTGGCCAGCAGCATGCGCACACTTTGCCAGGTGTCTGACTTGACCAAGCGATCACTGTGTTCGCAGTCACTGAGTGTTCTGATAATCATGATCGATCTCCTTTAGCCGTATCAAGACGCTGCGCGCAGCGATGTTTTTAAGGTGTGCGTTACTGCCTTCTGCAAAATATCCAGCCCCTTGTTCAAATCGTCCATGCTGATGGTCAATGGACACAGGCATTTCACGACCTGACTATCAGCGCCACTGGTTTCAATGATCAGGCCATGATCAAACGCATAGCGGCAGATAGCGCCGGCCAGTTCGCCATCGCGACACTCCAGCCCCTGCATAAATCCGCGGCCCTTGGGCTTAATCAATTTTTTGTCAAGACCCTTGGCAATACCTTGCAGGCGCTGGGTCAGATGTGCAATTTTTGCCTGCACCTCCGTCTGGAATGCCGTGTCTGACCAGAAATGCTCCAGCGCTTTGGCGGCGGTGACAAAGGCGTGATTGTTACCGCGAAACGTGCCGTTATGCTCGCCCGGTTTCCAAGTGTCATATTCCGGTTTGATCAGCGTCACGGCAAAGGGCAGACCATATCCGCTGAGGGACTTGGACAACGTCACCAGATCCGGTTTGATGCCAGACTCTTCAAAACTGAAAAAGCGACCCGAGCGGCCGCAGCCAGCCTGAATATCATCCACAATCAGCAGGATGTCATGTTCACGGCAAATTTTTTCCACCGCACGCAGCCATTCATTGCTGGCGGCATTCAGTCCACCTTCACCTTGAATAGTCTCCAACATCACGGCGGCCGGTCTATCCAGACCACTGGAAGAATCTTCAATCAATTGCCTCAGCAACGTCACCGTGTCGAGCTTGTCGCCCATATAACCGGCGTAGGGCAGGTGGCTGACACCTATCAGGGGAATGCCGGCCGCATCACGGTGATGCGAGTTGCCGGTCGCCGCCATTGACCCCATGGTTACACCATGAAAGCCATTGGTAAACGCCACGATGTTGTGGCGGCCTGTGACATTACGCGCAATTTTCATGGCGGCTTCCACCGCATTGGTTCCGGTAGGGCCGGTAAACTGCACCACATAATGCAAATTACGTGGCTTAAAAATCAGCTCATTCAGGTTCTCCAGAAATGCTTTTTTGGCGGTGGTATGCAAATCCAGTCCGTGGGTAATGCCGTCTTTTTCAATGTATTCAATCAGAGCAGACTTGAGCGCCGGGTGATTATGGCCATAATTCAAGGTGCCGGCGCCGGCCAGAAAATCCAGGTAGGCATTTTCTTTTTCATCGTACAGATAACTACCTTGAGCGCGTTTAAATGTGACTGGAAATGCGCGTGCGTAACTTTGTACAGCGGATTCAATATGCTTAAAAATATTGCTCATGAGTGTGTTCCCTGTTTTTGTAATGGATGTTTTAAATCTGGCTGTTCAGACAAGTCTGATCAAGTCTAGGTGTGTTATGGACGCTCGAGTGGCCCGATACGCAGCTTGTGTTCGGAGTCATGCAGACTCAAAAAATGCTGCTCACGGTCAAACATCACTGATTCGCTGACGCTGGTATTAAAACGGCGAGCCAGTGACATAAACATGGCGCGCGAGGCCGTGTTGTTGCCGGTGACGGTCGTTTCGACAAAGGAGAGATGTCGCGTATTGTCGCGCGTCAAAACATCATTGAGCAGGCTGTTGGCCAAACCTCGCCCCTGCGCAGCTGCGTCCACGGCCACTTGCCAGACAAACAAGGTGTCTGGTTGCTGCGGCGGAATATAGGTGGTCACCACACCGGCCACCTTGTCGCCCAGCATGGCCACGGCACTGGTGGTGCTGAAATGGGTACACAACAGCAGATAACAGTACAAAGAGTTGTTATCCAGAAATGCACTTTTATGAATCAGATTGTGAACGGCAATACCGTCATCCGGCGTGGGTTGGCGAATGATGAACGGATGAGGCTTGAGAGGTGGGTTCTGACGCGCACGCGCGTGTTCAAACATGCTCATAAGGCTGGATTTTTCCCTTCCTGTGAATAGGTGATCGCGACAAGCCTAACAAGCGAGGCCGCCTGTGTCTAAACCAAGGGGTTAGTTATTGGCCGGATTTTTGGCGTTCCAGAAGGCCGCATCCAAAAAAAATTACCGGAGAACAGTCGCTTGCCGCCGATTTAAAAAATATAAAAAAATTGCAAAAAAAAGCGGCGCTCACGGTGGGCGCCGCTTTTTTTACACACAGATGACTGTGCACTTACAACATGCTGAGCAACTCAATTCGGCAAAGCCAGCGCAACAATCTCCGCCGGACCACTGCCGCTGACTGACATCACAATGTACTGCTTACCATTCTGGGTATAGGTCATCGGCAAACCGGTTTGTGAGGCGGGCAGGGCAATCTCCGCCAGAATCTCACCCGTCGCTTTATCATACGCACGGAATACCGGGTTGCCGCCTTGACCTTCACCGGCAAACAGCAGTGACTTGGTTACCAGCAGACCCGCACGGGTCGGGATGCCGGTGCGTGCGATCTCCACGCCTTGCAATAATGGATGGTTGGCCACACGCGCCGGGGTATCCGCATTGGCCATGGTCCAGTCGATGTCACCGGTGTTCAGGTTCATCGCGGTGATACGTCCCCACGGTGGCATAATGATTGGAATGCCATCCACAGTCGGTGTGCGCGCCGGCCCCTGAATCCAGTCCACGGTAGAAAACTCCGCACCCGGCACCAGTGACAACACTGCGACTTCGGTGCGCGATGGGATATACAACATGCCCGTGTCAGGATCGTAAGCGCCACCTTCCCAGTTGGAACCACCTAGGGTGCCAGGCAGGCTCAAGGTGCCGGCAGTGCCATCAGCGGCAGTAGCCAATGACGGCGGCGCAAACAGCTCGCCCATTCGGTACGCTTTTACCTCTTCACGCGCCTTGGCCAGAATCTCCGGGGTAAAGTTCACCAGATCGGCATCACTGACGCCCTGACGGTCATACGCCGGCGGTTTGGTGGGATGTGGCTGGGTCGGGGATGTCCACTCACCGGGCACATCCGTTTGCGGCACGGCACGCTCTTTGATTTCCCAGATGGGTTCGCCAGTAGCGCGATCGAGCACAAACGCAAATGCCTGTTTGGTCAACTGCACCAACACTTTTTTGCCATCGGGCAGATCCGCCAGAATTGGGGTAGACGGCGTGTCATAGTCCCAGATGTCATGGTGAATGTGCTGAAAGTGCCACTTGTACGCGCCGGTACGGTAGTCCAGCGCCACAATCGAGGTAGTGAACAGATTGCTGCCGGGACGGTCGCCGCCGTAACGGTCACCGGTACCGGCTTCCACCGGCAGGTAAATTAGCCCCAGCTCCGGATCGGCCGACATCGCTGTCCACACACCACCGTTGCCGGTAGTCAGCGCCGAATCATTCAGCCAAGTGTCGTAACCCTTGTCACCGGGACCGGGAATATTGCGGTGTGTCCACAACAGCTCACCGGTGCGTGCGTCGAAGGCGCGCACATCACCCTTGATATTGTCAGCGTGCGGCGGACGCATGCTGACCTGATGCGCCGCGCCGACCACAATCACATCACCCACAATGGTGGGCGGAAAGGTCAAGGTCACGTCCAGATCATCACGCACCGGGCTCAAGCGCAGCCCCAGCGTCAGATCCAGAATGCCGCCATCGGCAAAACTCTCCACCGGCAATCCGGTGTTGGCATCCAGCGCCGCCATAAAATAACCCGGCGTCACCACAAAAATGACTTTCTGCTCACCGTCGGTCCAGTAGGCTACGCCTTTACCGGAGTTCTTGCGTGGAGAGCCTTCAAAACGCTCGCCTTCAATCGGACGCCACATCCACAGTGTCTGGCCGGATTCCGCGTCAATGGCCACCACGTTACGCGTGGTACCGGCGGTCGCATACAGCACACCATCCACCATGATGGGGGAGGTGACATTCAACCCTTCCGGACGTGGACCAAAGTTATCCGCCTTCCAGCGCCAGGCAATTTGTAGATCTTTCACATTGCTGGCGTTGATCTGCTCCAACGGCGAATAGCGGTTGGCATTGAGGCCGCCATTGATATTGGCCCACGGCATGTAATCCGGGCCTTCAGCGGCGGCGCCTTGATTGATGGTGAACTGCGCCAATTGCGCAATGCTCAGGTTTTCGATCGAACCCGTGGTGCTGGCCAACTGCAGCACATACGCCGTCAGGTCCAGATACTGCGCCGGACTCAGCGACCCCGGTGTTTCCGCCGGCATGGTGCTCATGATTTTTTGGTGCAGCTCATTTGCCGGTTTTCCCAACCAATTCGTGCTGATACGCATCTCGATATCCGCCTGTACGTGGCAACGGGCGCACTCAGACTGGAACAGGGTAGCGCCGCGCTCGGCCGAGGCGGTTTGAGCCTGAGCACTGGCAGCCAGCAAAAAGGTCAAAGACATGAACAGAAGCGCTCTGATCACGCGGTATCTCCTCTGTAATATAAATAGTGTAGATTGGGTGCTTGATGATTATTGTTGTTGTAGCGGAGTACGTCAGTGCTCTGCCGTTTAGCGGTCATCCGTTTTGCGGTATTGCGTGCAGAGCGTGTGATTCCGTACAGAGCGTGTGAGTCCGTACAGAGATAGTACCGCGATGTATGGCACTGTTAAAGCGCCCGACTGCAACAGAACGTGTCTTGCCTGTTGATGGCCACACAGTACAATCTCTTACGAGTTTTGATCCAAACCAGTTCAGGAGTATCCCGATGAACAAAGTTCTACGTATGGTCATGCTGCCAATCGTGGCCGTATTGTTACTGACCTGCAGCGTCAACCCGGTCACTGGCGCCCGCGAACTGGCGTTCATTTCCGAACGCGAAGAAATTTCAATTGGCAGCGAGCAATACGTGCCATCGCAGCAAAGCCAGGGCGGACAACTCAAAGTGGACCCCGAGCTGACCGCCTACGTCAACGAAGTTGGCCAACGCGTCGCGGCGTTTAGTCCCCGGCAGTTGCCCTACGAATTTGTAGTACTCAACAACTCCGTGCCCAACGCCTGGGCCTTGCCCGGCGGCAAAATCGCCATCAACCGCGGCTTGTTGTACGAACTCAACACCGAAGCCGAACTCGCCGCCGTGCTTGGCCACGAAGTTGTGCACTCCGCCGCCCGCCACGGCGCACAATCTGTGGAACGCGGCATGTTATTGCAAGGCGCCCTGGTGGTCACCGCTGTTGCCCTGTCTGACAACGAATACGCCGGCGCCATTGTTGGCGGCGCACAACTGGGCGCCCAGCTGATTTCAACCCGCTACGGCCGCGACGCCGAACGCGAATCCGACCTGTACGGCACCCGCTACATGGCGCAGGCCGGTTACGACCCGCAAGGCGCCGTACAACTGCAAGAAGCCTTTGTACGCCTGTCCGAAGGCCGCGCCCCCGGCTGGCTCGAAGGCCTGTTCTCCAGCCACCCCGCCTCACAAGAACGCGTGCAGAACAACAGACAAATGGTCACTCAACTACGCAACGAAGGCTTCACCGGCGGCGACATGGGCGCTGAGCGCTACCAACAACGCACCGCCTCACTCAGAGCCGCCAAACCCGCCTACGACGCCTTTGACGAAGCCCAGAAACTACTGGCCGACGACAAGATTGAAGACGCCGAACGCAAACTCGATCAAGCCATCGCCCTGCTGCCCAACGAAGCCCGCTTCTACGGCCTCAAAGCCGACATCGCCCTGATGCAACGCCGCTACAACGCCGCCATTGACCTTTACAACACCGCACTCGCCCGCGACGACGTCTACTTTGACTACTACCTCGGCCGCGGCATGGCCTACTCCCGCCAAGGCAACCGCGCCCGCGCCCGAGAAGACCTGCAAGCCAGCGTCAACCTGCTACCCACCGCCATGGCCACCAACGAACTCGGCACCATGGCGCTAGCTGCCAACGACCGCGCCGGCGCCAAACAATACTTCCAGATGGCCGCCGCCGCCCCCGGCGCCATGGGTGCTCAGGCACAAACCGCCTTCCTGCGCCTGGACATCGCCGACAACCCCACCGCCTACATCCAATCCGCCGTGTACCTCGACCGCAGCGGCCGCCTGATTGTCCAAGTCCAGAACAACGCCCCGGTGCCCCTGGCCAACGTCACCTTCGAACTACAAGGCATCCTCGGCGGCCAGCTGGAGCGCCGGCCATTCAGCGTCAACAACGTACCCGCCAGCCGGCTGAGCGAATACGACACCGGCCTGACCCTGCCGGTCAACACCGACATGGCAACCGTGCGTGGCCAAGCCATCGTGCGCTCAGCCACCATCAACTGATCACCCCGGTACGCCAGCGCAATGCAAATTCGCTCTGGCGTACTTCTCAAACAGCTGTGTATAATCGCGCCCCTGATAAGTAGGTGGCTTCGAACCACTTGGTCAGAAGTCATAAATCACTGAAGATGACAGTGAAGCAGTTAAAAAACATCAACAGTTACGCACCCGTAGCTCAGCTGGATAGAGTAGGTGGCTTCGAACCACTTGGTCGGGAGTTCGAATCTCTCCGGGTGCACCATTTTTTATTTTTGCTAATCAACTACTTGTTTGATTCAGCCTTGTCGACATGACCAATATGTGACCAATTCTGGTCATTCTTATGTCGAATCTTCGCAATCGCCTCTTCAAGATAATACCTTTTCCGCAGTGCTTCCGGATCGTCTTCATTTGCGTTTAGCTCATGGATGAGATCTAGATCTAACACCGCGATTTTGAAAATAGAAATGCGGTCTACCCATCAAAGCGGTTTACAAATGCCATGATCACACTGGTGTAATTTGCATGAGCGAAGCGGGCCCGAAGTGCTTGGCCCATGGGTGAGCCAAGTGATCCCCTAGCCGCAGCCATTTCTAGCCAGCCGGCTAATTGCATATCCTCATTAGAGCTGGTATCAGTGCATACACAGCAAACATATGAGACGTGCGCACGCCTACATCTGGAATTCGTGGCTTCAGTTGCGGAGCTGCCTTGGCGTGCGTCAACATAGATGAGGTCTATGAGAAGTTAATGTATTGCAATACCGCGTAACAAAGAGTTAATAGATACGCAGGCACTCTATACTAATGTTAGGCCACTGGCAGCAATCACCTCCAAAACATATTAATTGCGTCCAAATCTGCGTACTAAATGCTCTCGTAGTCCCCCCCCCTTATATCTGCAAACCCTCAGAAATGTCGCCCCGCCGAGCATCTTTGAAGCAATCCCAACCTTTAATCAATGTCCAATCACAAGCTCTGGCAGGTATTTCACTTTTAAGATGTCAGAAACTGGCATATACTTTCTCTCATAAAGTGAGGTGACCATGAATACATTGCCCGAGACTATTCTTCAAGAAGCGCTATCCCTCCCCGAGGGAGGCGTTCTATCGCCTAAAGAGTTTTTGCACTTGGGTAGCCGGTCAGCCGTAGATCAGGCATTCTCGCGCCTTGCGAAGATGGGCAAACTGCTGCGCGTGGCGCGCGGCACCTACTCTGTGCCAGTGTCTAGCCGGTTTGGCCGGCGCGCGCCTGCCGCAGAGAAGCTTGTTAAGGCTCTGGCTGAGCAAAGTGGCGAAATCGTTGTCCCGCATGGAGCCAATGCCGCCAATGCTCTTGGCCTGACGCAGCAAGTGCCTATTCGTGAGGTTTATCTAACTTCCGGAAAAACCCGGAAATTGCAGCTTGGCCGTTCGGAAGTACTCGTCAAGCATGCTCCTCGCTGGATGCTTGCGCTCGGCGCTCGGCCGGCAGGATCAGCGATACGGGCACTGGCCTGGATCGGACAGGCACATGCCGAAACATCGCTGGCCACGCTTCATCGAATCCTGCCCCATTCTGAGTGGCAGACACTGATCCTTGCGCGAGCAACACTACCTGGCTGGATGGCAAAAGCGATTGGTAGGGAAGCGGCTCGTGCCTGAATACTTCTTCGATCTGAGCAAGCAGGATCAATACGATGCATTGGAGCAAGGACGTGCTGAAACCGGCCGCCCCTCTCATCTGCTCGAAAAGGATCTGTGGGTAGTGTGGGCTCTACGTACCCTATTCGAGTCGCCCATATCGGGTGACCTGACCTTCAAAGGTGGTACGTCATTATCAAAGGTCTATAAAGTCATTGATCGTTTTTCCGAAGATATTGACCTGACCTACGACATCCGCAAACTTATTCCGGATTTAATCGGTGACGGTGGAGAATTGCCTGTCAGCCGGAGCCAGGCGGCTAAATGGACACAAGCTGTGCGGCACAGGCTGCCTGGCTGGGTCATGGGAAATGTGCAGCCAGTGATTCAGGAAGCCCTGATCCGTGAAGGGCTCGATGCTCGGCTCGAACTCGGTGGCTCTGGGAACGATAAACTATTCCTGCACTATCCTGCCCTGATCAAAGGCACAGGATATGTAGCCCCCATAATTACACTGGAATTCGGAGGCCGTGCGACGGGTGAACCGCATGGAGTATTCCAGGTTTCTTGTGACCTTGCGGACTACTTGCCTGAAGTGACATTCCCTACTGCATCACCACTGGTGATGAGTATCGCACGTACCTTTTGGGAGAAGGCTACGGCCATACACGTATTCTGCGCACAAGGGCGCATTCGTAGTGAGCGATACGCCCGGCACTGGCATGACCTGGCTGCAATCGCACGAAGCCCTCATTTCGCGAGTGTATTTGCTGATCTTCAGGTGGCAATGGATGTCGCTCGCCACAAGTCGCACTTTTTTATCGAAAAGGATGCAACTGGCCAAGTGATCGACTATGCAGCAGCGATCAACGGGCAATTGAAATTCGTCCCGGAAGGCGAAGCCAAGGCTGCTCTCGAAAAGGACTACGCGGCCATGCTGGCCGATGAAGTAATGATCGGTGATGCGTTGCCCTTCGATAGACTACTGGAAATATGTGCTGGCCTCGAAGTCAAACTCAATCACCGTATCCATACCTTCAATGACAACGATATGGACTCACATGTTACCTTTAGGTAGTCGGGTTTTACCCCTGTTTTATTAACGCTGCGCAGCCTACAACCGCGACGTGTATTGATAGTTGATATCTCGTAACCGATCAATAAACCACAGG
>DITX01000079.1 GCA_002422225.1 Gammaproteobacteria bacterium UBA6173 | reverse complement strand
GCACTGGTGCAGATCCATTGTTTGTTCTTTCAGGTAATCAAGTTCTTCCTGTCGGATATTGGGGTTACGCTGTTTTAATGCAAGTAGACGTTTAATTTCCAGTGTTTGTGTGGTGAGCATGGCTTTGCCGGCCTGGTCGGCCGCCTGTTTGCAGGCTGCAACGGCCATCTTGTCGGCACTGTTGGTCAATTTCAGCAGCAGTTTCTGATGGGTTTGCAGGGCTTCCAGTGCCATGGATTTATCGGGGAAGCGTAAATGCTGGCGCTGGTTCTCCAGCGACTGTGCCAGCGCGGTCACGTTGTTATTGTGATCCAGCGTCATATTAAAGGTGAAGCCGGTTGCTGGCAGGTGTTTGGCCAGTTGTAGATGCGCGGGTGCGCTGACTTTCATGCGGTACTGGTATTCAACAATCATGGCGCAGCCGGGAGCGGGCCATTCGGCTTCGGTGCTGACGCTGGCGCCGGATTTACTGCGACTGACCGCCAGTTCCGGGTAAAACACACTCATCGAGGCTTTGCCTTGATGGCTGTTGAGCACCAGATCCATGGCGCCGGTTACCGTGGGATGTTGCCAGGTCAGATAAGCGCGATCTTCGCGGCGCAGCGCCTGCTCGCGTTTGAAGCAGGCTTCAAAGCCTTCATCCGGCAAGCCGGGGAAGGAGGGCAGCAGCATGTCTTGGCCGGGCACAATGCTGATGCTGCCGTCTGAGTTGCGGTCATAAAACACGCTGTAGCTGTCGAGCACATTCAGCAACCACTGCTCGGGCGTGTAGTTTTGTTCAAACTCCGCGATGCGCGCCAGCAGGTGGCCGGCGTCGTGCGCATTAAACGAGTTGCGCTCCAGTAGCTGGTCGCGGCCCTGTTCCAGCTCCAGCTGCAACTGTGCGTTGCGCGCCTGGACGCGGGTGATGAATGGGGGGGCCGGGGAGGGGGGGACGGAGGGATCATTTTTTGATCCCTCCGTCCCCTGGTTATCCAGGTAATCTTCCAGCTCGGTTTTAAATGCTTGCCACAGGCGAAATGCACCGGGTGCCACGTGCTCAAAGGCGTTCAGGGCGTGGTGGTACCACTGGAACAGGCGCTCCTGGCGNNATACGTTGTTCCAGCAGGTCGGGGTTGATGGGCAGGTCAAACAGGATCAGGTGGCGGCAGAACTGGAAGTTGCGGCCTTCGCTGCCGATTTCAGAGCATACCAGAATGCTGGCGGCGTTTTCCTCACCAGCAAAATAGGCTGCCGCGCGGTCACGTTCCAGCAAGCTCATGTGGCGATGGAACACGCTGCTGCGCACGCCAACCCTCAGACGCAGGTGTTTCTCCAGCGCAATAGCCAGCGAGTCATGCGCGCAAATCAACAGTGTTTTGCCCTCGCGCTGTTTGCTGCCCGGCCCGGTGAGCCAGTCTGCCAGCCAGCGCACACGCGGATCGTTAGCCAGCAGGTCGTCGGGGGAGGGGACGGAGGGA
This sequence comes from Gammaproteobacteria bacterium UBA6173, assembly GCA_002422225.1. GTDB lineage: Bacteria > Pseudomonadota > Gammaproteobacteria > Pseudomonadales > Pseudohongiellaceae > Pseudohongiella. The sequence continues at coordinate 6,263 of DITX01000079.1, read as the reverse complement.
TCAAAAAATGATCCCTCCGTCCCCTCCTCGCCCTCTTCAGAAGCCACCAGCGGCCAAGGCTTGAGCACGCGCTGCGGAAATCCGGTGAGCTGGCGGCGGGTATTGCGGAACAGGATGCGGCCGGTGCCGTGCTGATCGAGCAACTCGCGCATCTGTGGGTCGTCGTCGGACATGGTTTTGATGCGGGTGGCAATCTGCTGATAGTTGGCCTGTTCTGCCACAAACGCAGCAAAATCAGTGAATCGCGCGGGATCCAGCAGGCGCAGCAGGGCAAAGTGGTTTTCCTGCCCCAGCTGTTCCGGCGTCGCGGTTAACAGCAACAGCCCTTTGGTGGCGCCCGCGAGGGTTTCCAGGGTTTTGTATGCGCTGTTGATTTCCTCGCCCAATTTGCGTGTGTCTGGTGTGGTCAGCTCGCCCAGTGTCACGTGGTGCGCTTCGTCCACAATACACAGATCCCAACCGGCGGACTGCGCTGCCTGCGTCCATTCCGGTTTACGGGTAAACAGGCTGAGCGGGCTCAATACCAGCTGTGCCGTGGTAAACGGATTTTCCTCGCCACTTTCCTGTAGCGCTTCACAACGCTGCTGATCCAGCAAAGTAAATGACAGATTAAAACGACGCAGCATCTCTACCAGCCACTGATGCAACAATGGCTCGGGCACCACAATCAAGATGCGGGTGCTGAGGCCGCTGACCAGTTGCTGTTGCAGAATTAAGCCCGCTTCGATGGTTTTGCCCAGTCCGACCTCATCCGCCAGCATCACGCGTGGGGCGTAGCGGCCCGCGACCTCATTGGCAATATACAACTGATGCGGAATCAATTCGGCGCGTGCACTGCACAGTCCCATCAAACCACTGCGCTCGGCATCGCCCATCAGCTGCAAGGTTTGCTGCTTGAGGTAAAACCATTGGCAAGGCTCGAACTGCCCGGACAACAGGCGATCCAGCGGGCGATTCATGCTCAGCGTATCAGGCAACAGGCTTTCCGGCAGCGGATGGCGTCTGCCCTGATTATCCTGTGTTTCGTAAATGATCAGCCCGGATGGGGTTTGCATCAGATCCAGAATTTCCAGCTCCAGATCAGCAACCGTGACTTTATCGCCCGCTTTTAAGACCAAACGGGTCAAAGGCGCCTGCTGGCGCGCGTACCGGCGTGTCTCCTCGACGGCCTTAAAATCAATGCTGACAGTTCTGAAATCCACGTCGGTCACCAGGCCCAGGCCAAGATCCGGTTCACTATCACTTAGCCAGCGTTGGCCGGTTACAAATTCTCGCTGTTGACTCATGTGTACTCTTTTTCATAGGGGACGGAGGGATCAAAAANNTGTCGCACAGCAGCGGGTGTCAATGTTAAAGGTAATTGTATTCAGGAGCCCGGGGGCAATTCCAGTGTCAGGCGGCCAAGGCTGCCTTCACGAAAATCGTGCAGCAGGATTTCCGAAACGCGATGCCAGTCAGTTCGGCCGGCTTTGTTGCGGCAAGCACGTTTCACGGCAAGCTGCTCCATAAACTCCTCGGCGGAGCCTGGCAGCTCGCTAAATTTATAGCGCGCTTTTAATGCATCCGGAAAATCGCGCATCAGAAACTCGGCAGCAACCATGGCAACGTCTTCAAAAACGATTGCAGTGTTGCGAATCGCGCCGGCAGCCGCCAGCCGGTATGCGGCTTGTTGATCTTCCAATCTTGGCCATAAAACACCTGGCGTATCAAAAAGATACCATTGATCGTTAAGCTTGACTCGTTGCTGGGATTTGGTGACCGCCGGCTCATTGCCGGTTTTGGCGAGCTTGCGTCCAATGATCTGGTTCATCAAAGTGGATTTGCCCACATTGGGGATCCCGGCAATCACCGCATTAAATTTTCGTTTGCGGTAGCGTTCTTGTCCTGCGCTGTCGTCGATGTTGGTTTCGTCATCCATGATTGGGTCGCCAGTCAGCTCGGTTTCCACAAGGATGTTGTTATTTGATGCGTCAAGTGGCGCCTCTTCGGGAGTCTGATTATCGTCAATTCCTGATGCCGCACTTAATTTGGCCTTAGGCATCAGTGCCTGGTCATCAACCAGCCGCTGGCAGGCTCCAATAATCAAATCGGTGTTCAGGTTGCTGTCTTTGCCATTGGCGAGCGCGCGACTGCCGGGCTGGCTGTTGAAGTATTGCAGCCAGGCGCGGGTACGAGCGGGATCTGCCAGATCAGCCTTGTTAAGAATGTGCAGGCACGGCTTGTGGTGCCTCAGTCGTGTCTTATGCATCAGAGGATTGCTGCTTGCGCTAGGCATGCGCGCATCAAGCACCTCGATCACAACGTCGATCTGCTGCATGAGTTTGGCCAACTCTTTGTTGGCCTTGAACATGTGTCCGGGATACCAGGATATTGTCATAGGGCGCGGATCATAACACGAGCGCGAGAGGGGGCTGGTGGCAAATTTTGCGTCTGGTTTACAACTGGTCATTTTTTGATCCCTCCGTCCCCTACGTGTATACTCCGCCCCGACCAAAATTCTCTGGATGTGCTTTATGTCGATGCAATCGCGAATAGAAACTAAAGTGAATCATGGGATTGAGCCGCAATACTTTGATTTGGTTAATGAAAGTCATATGCATAGCGGGCCGGCTACTGAGTCGCACTTTAAATTGACTGTGGTTTCGGATCGGTTTGAGGGTTTGAGCGCAGTCAAACGGCATCAGGCCATTTATGGCTTGCTGGCGGATGAGCTCAGGGAGGGTGTGCATGCCCTGGCGCTGCATTTATACAGTCCTGCCGAGTGGCAAGTGCGCGAAAACGCGGCGCCGGCATCGCCAAACTGCCGTGGAGGCAGCAAAAACGCGTGAGTTTGAGTGTCTTGCAAGACTTGTTTTGGGTACATTCAAGCGGTCAAATGTGGCAAAAAAATGGTAAAAATAAGGCGAAAATTCGGGTGAAAGTTGCGCCTCGCTACCTTTTGGGCTAAGGTACCGCCTGTTACTAGTTTAAACCCTGGCTATTTCTGGTGCGAATTTAGCACCTGTTAAGCCAGTCCCAAGTACCTTTTGGCTGACTTGGCAGGCTGAAAGCAAGAGAAAAAACTATGAACGATTTTCTTCGACACCCAAGATTGTCTTGGTTGGCGCGTGGAACACTGGTGGCGGCCTTTGGCGCGTTCACGTTCACTGCATGGGCCCAATACCGACAATCGCCTCAAATCAGTGTGTTACCTGATTTTGTATCAGAGATTGTTGAACAAGAACAGGCGGTCAGTGAGCTGCCAGATTTTGAATCTTTTGTGGATACACAGGCTCGTAAAGAAGCATTTTTTAACTTTTTGACGGCCTACGTTGAAAAAGAAAACCAAGGTATTCTGAAAACCCGTGCGATGCTTGAACCGATGTGGGAAGTCGCCAGCAGCGGTCAGCGCCTGAGCGATGTTGAGTACCTGACCTTGTTGGACATTGCAGAACAATTCCGACTTGATGCCGCTGAACTCAGCGAGCGACAAGTGCTGGCAGAGTTGATGAGGCGTGTCGATATCATCCCGACATCCTTAGTGCTGGCACAAGCAGCCAATGAGTCCGCTTGGGGCATGTCACGTTTTGCCCGTGAAGGTAATAACATCTTCGGTCAATGGTGTTTTGATGCCGGCTGTGGCCTAGTGCCAGCGCGTCGCGGTCAAAATGCAACGCACGAAGTAAAAGCCTTTGCCTCGATCGAAGAGTCGGTTAATTCCTATTTTCTGAATCTGAACACCAACAGCAACTATCAGGACATGCGCGAGATGCGTGCCCAGATGAGAGCGCAGAGCCGACCACTGGATTCACTGGTGCTCGCCCGTGGTTTGACCCGCTACTCTCAACGCGGCATGGCCTACGTTAGCGAACTTCAAGACATCATCCGCGTCAACCGACTTGGCGCGCTCGATCGCTCCTGATATCAGAACGTCGAAGCCCGGCCCCTCACCCGGGTCGGGGCAGCTCCTCACAACGACGCCTGCGGCGTCTGATCGTTGCTCGCTCACTGCCCCAACCCGGATGAGGGGCCTCTGGCAACGTATGTTCTGAGTCTTTCGCCACAACGCCTTCGCGTCGCAGCAGCGCTTTAAGCCAAGTGCGCACTCAATCGAAGCAACTCCCGCGCAATTCAAGGGGAATCCACCGGATTCAAGACCGTGTCGTCCCACGCGCCCCACCGCACAGCCCTTTGGCGGGTCAGCGGTGAGCGAGGGACAATAAAGACGCCAAAGGCGTCGTCCCGAGCAACCGCTGACCCGCCAAAGGGCGTATCAACAGCGCCAAAAACACAAACTCAATCCGCATTGCCCGGCACAGATCGAATCCACAACTTGTTAAACCAATAATACCGATTGGTCCCGCGTTTCGGCGCCGTGCAAATATACCCATAACGACGCATCTGAAATTCTTCTTCTGCCTGAATGGTAAATCGCACCGCATCACGATCTAGCCATTGCAGCGTCAACGCTTTGCCATTGGCATAACAACCGAGCTGCGACACATTAAAATCACCTGCCAGCTGCAAGGTTACTGGGGGATTTTTGCTGTCGGTCACCGGCGAGCGTGGGGAGTGCTCGAGTACCTGAAACGCCAGGCTGTCCAGCTTGGTGCGGGCGGAGGCAATATCGGCAAAGGAGGCAGCCAGTGGATACCGTGGCAAGGCCGTAAAGTCGGAATAATAACCGACTGCTCCGGAGTTCTGTGCGAGCGCCACAAAACCCAGTTCTTCAATCATGGCAGTAATGTCATCATCAAACTCGCCATAAGGATAGGCCATAATTTTGTGATCCTGGCCGGTTTCCCTGCGAATATGTTCCTGCGCCGCCAGCAGTTCGGCGCGCAAACGTGCCAGGCGCTCGGCATTGGTTTCGCCGGGCAGGGCATCCACCATGTGCGGGTGGTTTACCATGTGATTGGCGATAATCACACCCCCTTCGGACATTTCACGCACCTGATCCCAGTTCATATACCCACGTTGATTGTCATTAATCGGCTGTGTTGTCACAAACAGCGTCATTGGGAAGCCAAATTCTTTCAGCAGCGGCCAGCCGGTGTCGTAGATAGAGATGTAGGCGTCGTCAAAGGTCAGCGCCGCGGTGCGCTCGGGAATTGGCTCTTTGTTTTGTAGTGCCTGAATCAGGCGATCCAGCGGCCAGACTTCAAAGTTGTTGTCGCGCAGATATTCCATCTGAATGCGCAGTTCGTCGGCGGTCAGACTGGTAGATCGCGGTGTTGAGTCAGAAACGTGGTGGTAAATCGTAATGACAGCATGGCCCTCTTTTGAGGGCGTGAATGAGGGTGAGGTCGAGGGCAAAGGCGCAGTTTGCCCCAGCACTGCATTGGACTTCAAAATACTCACAACGCCAAGCGTGATAGCCAGTTTTATAAAATGCTTCAAAGTGCTGTGTGTTCCCATGGAAGGTAATAACGCCATGATTGGCCTCTGCTGTTCATTCAATAGCTTGTCGTGTTGCCGATGCAATCTCAGGCGATAATCCTACCGCAATCAGAGAGTTTTTACTTTATGTTGCCCCCCGGATTGTGGTATAAATCCGCCCGCTTTGATAAGTGAGCGGCATTAGGGGACGGAGGGATCATTTTTTGTACAGCGTGCGTTGTACAAAAAATGATCCCTCCGTCCCCCAGTAAGCGCTATATAACGTCACACATACATCGACACATGTACCCTGGGTGCTGCAGAAATGTGGTTGGGTCATGGGATGTATGGAGGCCTAACCCGGAAATAGACAAGGTATTTAACATGACAACTGTGTCAATGAAAGACATGCTGAAAGCTGGCGTCCACTTTGGACACCAGACCCGTTACTGGAACCCCAAGATGAAGCAGTTCATCTTTGGTGCACGTAACAAGATCCACATCATCAACCTGGAACACACTGTTCCTGCGATGAACGAAGCACTGGCTGCTGCACAAAGCCTGGCTGCTCGTAATAAAAAGATTCTGTTTGTTGGCACCAAGCGTGCGGCAGGTCCTGTGATCAAGGCGCAAGCCGAGCGTTGCGGTATGCCTTACGTTGACCACCGCTGGTTGGGTGGCATGCTGACCAACTATAAAACCATTCGTGGTTCAATCAAGCGTCTGCGTGATCTGGAAGCTCAGGAAACTGATGGCACCCTCGATCGTCTGACCAAAAAAGAAGCCCTGATGCGTCGTCGCGCCAAAGAGAAACTCGAGCGCAGCATCGGTGGTATCAAGGATATGGCTGGCCTGCCGGATGCACTGTTTGTGATCGACGTTGATCACGAGCGTATTTCCATCAC
>DITX01000083.1:1819-4842 GCA_002422225.1 Gammaproteobacteria bacterium UBA6173 | reverse complement strand
ATCAGTATCCCGAGGGCCAGGCAGGGGTGGCTTAGGCTCCCGGCCCCGGGGCTTTTTTCCTGCGGCCCTCTGGGCCTGCCGTTTGGCCTGCTTTTGCTGGTATTCTGCCTGCTCGGCTTTAAAGCGCTCTTGCGCACGTGCCTCAATTTTCTCTTTCGCCTGAGCCAGCGCGGCAAGCCGGGCTTTGCGTCGGGCAATCTCCGCAGGAACGTCCAGCCCTTCAGCAACCCGGGCTTGATCGGCCGCCTCGGCCTGTGCCGTCAGTGCGCTCACTTCGCCCTTGAGCTGTGCTTCGATTTTCTTGGCATGCGCATACGACAGTGCCTTATGCTTGCTGGCGTTCGCCTTCACCTTGCTCCCATCCAGCACGATCCAACCCAGCTTCATCAGCTTCATTTCACGCGCCAGCAACAGAACCTGAACAAACAGTGCCTCGAACTGTGGCAAGAAGCGGCGGCGGAAGGTGGCTATTGTGTCGTGATCCGGGTGCGTGTTGGCCGCCAGATAGCGGAAGGCAATCGAGTCGTGAGTGGCGCGCTCAATCTTGCGGCTGGAAAACACACCGGTCGAGTAACCGTAAATCAGCAGACTGAGCAGCACGGCAGGGTGATGGGCCTGCGAACCGCGTCCTGCGTACTGCCGGGTCAGCTCAGAGAGATCAAGTTGATCAACCACCTCGACAACAAAGCGTGCCAGGTGATCTTCGGGCAACCAATCCTGCATCGAGGGTGGAAACAAAAAGTCTGTATCACGATCTATGCCTACAAAATTTCCCATCAACGCATCCCGCTCATTGTCAGTGTGGTTTTGATTATCTCACTTCCATGCTGTTTGGTTAAGTCCGACAGGCTGCTAGGTAGACAAGTAAGCAGCCGCGTTGCAACGCCTCATGTTCGAAACGATCCATCAGGCCAGTGCCTATCCCGAGGCTGCGCGCTTCGGTGCTGACCCACAGTTGTTGCAGCTCGCAGCATTTGCCCTAGGTTCTGCCGATGGCGCCCCCAGTAATCTGACCTGCGGAATCTCGGGCAAGCACGCTAAGCTGCTGCACATTGTGCATCTCTGGCTCCGCGTAGTTGTACTCGTCCAGTCCGGCACTAACTGCGTGCAGATCTTCCGGTTTCGCCGTGCGGCTGCATTCGAAATTTATGATGACGCTCCAATCTCCAGACACGCTAACCCCCACGGAATCAACCAAACAAAAAAGATGACTTACCTAAGCCCCACGACAGCTAAGTGGCAGAGACGCAGACATGCCCCCTATCCGCCGGATGATTAACCCCATCATTCACCGCTACTCCCTCAATCAGAAAGGGATTTACGCCTTCCAGGCAAGCGACGTTGTAACCATACTCATCCGGGTGCGAGCGGCGCTGGTGGTGTGTGTAGATGCCGCACTTGGAGCAAAAATAGTGCTTCGCTGTATATGTGTTGAACTGATAAAGCGTCAAGAGTTCAGCGCCCTTCACGATTTCAATTTGATCCAGCTTGACGGAGGCAACCACCGCGCCTTTTCGGCGGCAGATAGAACAGTCGCAGCGTCGGGGGTTAACAATGCCGTCGGGTAGCGTCAGCATCAATTCCACGCCACCACAATGACAGGTAGACTTATGCCGATCGCGGATCAGGGTGTCACCAACTTGTTTGATCATTGTTAGTCTTTTCCGCCAATCACTATCAATTCAGCACGGCCGGGCACCCTTGATTTATGGGTCACACCGGCGGGCACTGTGTATGAGTCGCCGGCCTCCAGTTTCACGGAGCCTGCTTCAAGGTCGAGATAAACAACACCGCTCAAAACAACAAACATCTCATCACTGCTTTTGTGAAGGTGCAGCGGCCCCTCAAACCCTTCCATTACCCGAGCGAATGCGGGACTGCCATTCACTTCACCAATCGGCACGGCAGTAAACGCACCGCTGGCGTGCTTGAGTTTTGGGAAAATTGTGTTCATACAAATCTCCAGACACGCTACCGCCCTGGGTATACGGGGTCGGAGGCATTGCCTCCGACCCCGGTCTAAACTCAGAAATGCGCAGCTGTCAGCTCAACATTCGCACCCGACCACGCTTTGGCAAAGCGTTCGCGCACGGCGGCTGCGCCAGCGGTGTTACCCTGCCCTTCCAGTGCGGCAGCAAGTCCGTGCAGGGCCCAGCCGTTTTCATTGAGCAGCAGCAAGTCGCGTTCAAAAACCGCTTGTGCATCCGCGTGACGGCCTGCGTTGATCAAGGCTTGCCCCAGGAACAAGCGTGTGGATTGCAACCAGTCCGGCGGCTCCATGTAGCGCAGCTTGTCCTGAATATCAACTGCGCGTTCAAACTCGGTGATAGCGGTGTTGTAGTCTTGCTGTGCGTTGGCGATTTCGCCGGCCAGCATGTGCGAGGCAATGGTCAGCATGTCCGAAGCGGGGTTGACGCTGGCGCGCCAGCTGGCCAGATCGGGATTCTGCAGCGTGGTCATCATCTTGGCGTGTTCAGCCTGGGCGGCGGCGATGTCGCCACGTTTGGCAAACGTGGATCCGTGCATCCAGTTCAACATACCGTCCAGATAAGGCTGGCCGGGCGCTGGACTCTGCAGTGCAGCAAGTTCGTCGTACATGCCAAAGGCTTTCAAGGTCATCCAGTGTGCAACCGGTGCTCTCAGGCCCGCGCCGCGGCCCAGCGCTTCGGCGTTGGTCATCATCAACATAGGCTCAGATACGCTCATGGCCCGGATGCTGTTGCCTTGCAGGATGCCAGCCCAATGGATAAACATGCGGGCGTGGCCACCATGATTGGTGGCGGATACAAAGTAGGTACCGGTGCGTGGCAGCGGGCGATCACCCCAAGCGCTGGTGACCACATTGTCGGCGTTCAGGGAGCGTTCGTTGGTGGTGATGGCGTCATCATATCGGCCGACGCGCATGTAAATGTGGCCGGGCATATGCACCATGTGGCCCGCCATCGGCGTCAACGATTCCAGTCGGTCAGCCGACGGCACAGCGCGCTCTGGCTGAAAGGAGGCTTCCAGCAGGTGGATGTGCA
>DITX01000083.1:0-1737 GCA_002422225.1 Gammaproteobacteria bacterium UBA6173 | reverse complement strand
ATAGTTGGCTTCCGCGGCGCGGATAAAGGCTTGAGTGCGCTGCGCGGTGTCTGGGTAGGCTTCGGTGTTGTACAACTCGGCCACCGCATCAATCAGACCGCGGTCCTGAGCAGACAGCGTATCGCTAAGCGCTTTGGCACGATTGATGGTGTTTTTACCTTCGCTGACCGGGTCGTCGGGTGAGCCGCCGTAACGGCTGTTGGGGTTCGGGCCGATGGCCAGCGCTTTGCCCCAGTGAATCATCGCGTTGTCAGGATCAAAACACAGTGCGGCGTCAAACGAGGCGATGGCCTCAGGGAAATAATAGCCATAGGTCAGGCGCATGCCTTGATCAAAAAATGCCTGCGCCTCCGGGTACGTAGTACCAACGCTGCGGGTGAACACGCCGGTATTGGGGATCAGCGGCGCCAGTGCGTCGGCACAGGCCAGCATGTCGGCGGTGGCAATGGCAGGCATAGTTGTTTGTGGCGTCGCTGCCGTTTGCCCAGGCGCAGGTGATTCCGCGCCACAGGCAATCAACAGGCTGATCGCCGCGGCCAACGCAAGTTGTTTTGGGAAGTGTGTCATAGCAACCTCATGTTTATCATTGTTATCAGTAAGGTAAGAGTGGTCTGGACTATACGCCTGATGGCACGGCATTTAAAAGTCGCACACGTCAATCATCTCTCAGAAATCAATCGACATGATGGTGACCGGGGTGCCGTTGTAGAGTTCCCTGCTTAGCAACTGCCATCCCAGCCTGGCATAGAGCTGCTCCTGATCCGGGGTATACAGGTACAGGCGTTTGATGCCGTTATCCTGGGCGTGTTGCATGATGCGCTTCACCAGCGCCGAGCCGATGCCTTTGCCTCGATGGATCTCGTTCACGTACACACTGGCCAGCCATGGCGTTAGCTCCGGATGCGAGCTCATGTCATCAGCGAGGATAGATGCCGAACCCAACAGTTCGCCGTCCTGTTCGGCCAAGTAGGTTGCGGGAATCACCTTGCCCTCAAAATCTTCGCGCATTTCCTCAACGCGCTGCTCGAAGCTGCGCAGAGGGTTCAGGTACGACCATTCGGCGTGATGCCATTTGGCCAAAGTCATCAGGTGTTCAGGTTTGTCATTTAAATCAAATAGCTGCATAGCGGTATCTTTTGTGGAGTGTCTGTTGTAGAGAATCGATGACGGAGCACTGTATGCGTGTCTCAGAATAAAACCTCGAGCGCACGCTGTGCAATGATCTCTCCGTGTTCCTGCACAAAGTGTCCGCCTTCTTCAAGCTCAAAAGGCGCTGGGCAGCCGCGAATGAGCTTACGCAGGTTATGCATTACTGGCGGGCCTAGCACGGGGTCGCGCATACCGATGGCCATAAAGCTGCGACCTTGCCATTCATCACGTAACCAGTCACGGGCAGCGCGCGACAGTGCAGCACCATCGGCGGCGGGGTTGTCCGGCACCAGATTGGGGAAACGTCGCACGCCCGCCTTGTAGCTGACATCCGGGTAAGGCGCGGCGTACGCGTTGCCTTCAGCCTCGCTCAGCGTGCGCGCTCCGCGTCTCATCAGCGCGGCAATGTCCATGTCTGGCCGGCTGTTGGAGAATGCCCGCCAATCCAGAAAACCCTGCCCCAAGGGCACATCGCCAGTGCCGAGTCCGGTGTTCATCACCAACAGGCGGTCAATGTGATCGGGGAATTCCATCGGCAGAGTCAGCCCCAGAATCCCGCCCCAGTCTTGCACCACCAGCGTGATTTTT
>DITX01000050.1 GCA_002422225.1 Gammaproteobacteria bacterium UBA6173 | reverse complement strand
CATCGGTAAGGTAAAGCTTGTCACCGACTTTTTGCCTTCGCCCGCAGAACTGGCAATTGCTGGATGAATATGTTGTGCAACAAAAGCGGCATTACTAATCTCTACTAATTTACAAACAAATTAGTAGACTTCACCTAAACCCCGCCTCTATACTAATTTCTACTAATCCATCACCAATTTAGTAGACAAATGCGTTTACCTCATTCCGCCCCGTCTATTGCCGACAGCATGAAATCCCTGAGCCCTGCCCGTATGGCTCAGCTTCTGCCTCACATGACGCCCCTGCCCTCAGGCAAATATCTGCATTGGGACGAACTGAGACGCAGGGTGGCGCCCGATGGTTTGGCGCATACGGAATGGTGGGCAGCCGTCGCTCTGTCGCGTGGGGCGCTGATGCAAAGACTGCCGCTGCTGGACAAGCAGGGTGAGCCTTTTGTGTTTGCCACGCCAGCGCCGGTAACTATCAGCTTGCATCACATCGATCGCGATGCAGCCGGGCAGATACGTGGCGCAGGCACAGCCTTACAGACGGACTCGCATCGTTTTCTGATCAGCTCGCTTATTGAGGAGGCCATCACATCCAGCCAACTGGAGGGAGCTGCGACCACCCGCAAAGTGGCGGCATCCATGCTGCGTAGCGGGCGCAAACCGCGCGATCTGAGTGAGCGGATGATCTTCAACAATTATCGGGCGATGGAGCACCTGCGCTCACTGCAACAGGAAAAACTGACGCCCGATCATGTGCTGGAATTGCACCGGATATTGTCGGAAGACACATTGGACGATCCTCAGGACGTCGGATGTTACCGCCGCCACGATGACGTCCAGGTCGTTGATACCCGCGACAATACGGCGCTGCATGTGCCGCCTGTGTTCAGCGAGCTGCCCGAACGCATGCAACGACTGTGCGATTTTGCCAACGCTGACGAGAGTGCTGAGCCTTTTATTCACCCCGTCATACGGGCGATTTTGCTGCACTTTATGATTGGCTACGACCATCCGTTTGCAGACGGCAATGGCCGCACAGCACGGGCATTGTTTTATTGGTCTATGGCACGAAGCGGTTACTGGCTGATGGAGTACACCTCGATCAGCCACATTCTGCGCAAGGCGCCCGTCAAATACATGCGTGCCTATCTGCATACGGAGACGGACAGGAATGACACCACCTATTTTCTGCTGCATCAGTTGCACACCATTCGTCAGGCCATCGCTGCCTTGCATGACTATGTTGACCGCAAGGTGCGAGAGCAGCATGAAACTCGTAAACTACTTGCCTCCTCGGCCGCACTGCGAGGTCGATTTAACCACCGACAGATTGCCTTGCTTAATCACGCATTGCGCAATACCGGTGAGGCTTATCGGCTGGACGCCCATCAACGTTCCCATTCAGTGGTTTATCAAACAGCGCGCAATGATCTGCTCACACTGGAGGAGATGGGTCTGCTGGAGAAAACCCGGCAGGGCAATGCCTATGTGTTTTATGCGCCTGCAGACTTACATGATCGGTTGAGTAGGCTGGCAGGATAAATTTGTGACACTATCAATCTCTACTAATTTGGCACTAAGTTAGTAGAGATTAGTAATGTATTACGAGTAATACGGGCAGCACACCGCCAGGAGAATTACACATTGATCTACCCTGAACCCCTGCGAAAAGGCAGTCGAATTGCCGTGACGGCGTTTTCTGCCGGAATAGCTGATACCCACGAACGGCGTTTTTCTGAAATTGTTCGGACGCTTGAAGAAAGAGGTTATGAGGTTATTGTTGGTGACTGCCTGAAGGGTGAACATAAACACGTCAGTCCATCCAAGGAAATGCGCGCCAATGAACTCATGAAATTTCTATTGGATGATGACATTCATGCTATCGCCCCACCATGGGGTGGCGAACTGGCCATAGAGCTTCTGCCTTTGATGGATTTGCTTGATACCAACACCGACCCTTTAATGGCAAATACGCTGAATTATCTGGAAACAACGCCTGGCGAAACGTTTACGCAATCTAGCTCAACAATGCATACAAGAAACTGGCCAGCCATTGAGACCGATCCTTTGGCTTATGTTGTGGGTGACCAACTGACGTCGTGGAAGTGGTTAAACAAACCGGCTGATGGCGATACCATTTCCGAGAGATTGATTGGGCGATGCTGGGATACTCTTGTACACTTATTCGGCACGCCTTATCTGGATTTATCAAAGCTGAACTCAACACACAGCGAAGGCTTGCTGCTCTATCTTGAAAATGCGGAGATGAGCCCGTGTGAGCTGGTACGCGCCATTCACAACATGCATTTTCGTGGTGTATTCAATCAGATCAACGCGCTTGTTTTAGGCAGAAACTTTAGAGTAGACCCGGTGAATGCGTCACACCTGACCTATCTTGACGTCCTGAACAAACATCTCTTAACAACTACTTACCATCAAGCAATGAAGCACCCATGTCAGTACCTTCCACTTTTCTGCTAAAGTTCTCTACCGTCACCGAAGCCGGCGAGCTCACGCTTGAATTGCTCGAAAAACCCATGCCCGTGCCGCAGGGTAATCAGGTTCTGATCAAGATTGAAGCCACCCCAATCAACCCATCCGACCAAGGCGTCATGTTCGGCCGCGCGGACATCAGCGCAGCTCTGACGTCTGGCTCCGGCACCGTAGTCGCTACCGGCGACTCCGAGTTGGCAAAAAGTCTGGCGGGAAAAACAGTCGCAGTGATGGGCGGCAGCATGTATGCCCAGTATCGCTGTGTTGATGCCGCCACTTGTCTGCCTTTACTCGACGGCCACACAGCAAAAGATGGCGCGTCGTGTTTTGTGAATCCACTGACAGCGTTGTCGATGATTGAGACCATGAAAATGGAGGGACACACGGCACTGGTGCATACCGCTACGGCGTCCAATATTCTAACCTGCATGGAAGCTGCTGCAGCGCGCACGCCGGGAGCCTACAGTATTTATGGTTCCGTCAAACATAAGCAGGTATATCTGTACGGCAACCTCGATGTGTCCGCCACCAAGTTGCAGCGCGCTTACGGGATGGCTTGGGGCGTCGGCGGCTGGTTGTTACCAAACTTCCTTGCCAAAGCCAGTATGGAAGTCGCTATGCGTTTGCGTGCCCGTGTTTATTTGTTTATCCACAGCTTCAAAGTTAATAACAAGCTCGTCGCTTTGATGGTTGGCCCCAATCGCGTTAACAATCAATAAATCAAGAAGCAACCTTGGGAAGGAGATGCTGTGATGTCAGGCCCCGCAAAAACAGGCTCGGTGATTTATGCCAAAAATTTGCCTGCAATGACAGATTTTTATAGTGAACTTCTTGGCGCATCGCTCGTGCATTCGAATAACGAATTCTCGGTACTTCAGCTCAACGATTTTCAACTGGTTATTCATGCCATGCCGCCCCAACGCTGGCACGGCACAGGCTTTACGGCAGGCAACGCTGCAGATTGTGAAGGCA
>DITX01000212.1:3069-3289 GCA_002422225.1 Gammaproteobacteria bacterium UBA6173 | reverse complement strand
CAGCAGGATGATATCGCTGGCGTAAATACCCTGTATGGAGGCATTAATAACTGCCCCAATACCGTACTTAACTTTGGGTGGAGAAACGGACAGCTGTCAGCGGGAGACTGCAGAGTACAGCAGCTCATTGTGGGTGGTTCGGACACCAGTTTTGTGGATGTTTATACCTTGGATGTCACCGAAAACAAGCGCCTTAACATTGATATGCGCAGAGATGGCG
>DITX01000212.1:0-2908 GCA_002422225.1 Gammaproteobacteria bacterium UBA6173 | reverse complement strand
CTGCCACTCTCAGGAAAACAAAATTTTCAGGGAGGCCAGTCAGACGCGCATTTTTCTGGTGGGGTTACCCGCGATGGTGGGCAATCGTTCAACAATCGTGTCACACCCACCCAACGCTTTGACGTGCTCGGACAGATCGAGATTGATCCGCAACATCAAGGGCAAGCGGGGTTTCTGGTCATGGCTGCTATCACCAGCGACGGAGAAACGCTGGTAAAAAATGCAACGGGCGACTTTGTGACCTATCGACCAGACATTGAGGCGGTGCCAGTTGCAGAACGACGTGTGTTTGGCGCAAGCGAGCGGCTGGAGGTGCTTAAAAACTTTGCGGCAGCAGACATCAATATCAGCAGCATCAGTGTGGATTTTTTGATTGGTTATGGGGTGGATAGCAACCCGGACGAATTGTATTTCCACCAAGAGGGAATCAACCTGTTGGTGGAGTAATGCGGGAGGTGCATTCCCAGTTATACAGTGTTAAGGCAGGGGCTGATCCAGCCGGCTGCCAATATCGATCAAATCATCAGAGGTGAGCACCCCTGCATCGCGTCGAAGATACAGACTAAGTCGGATATAGTCGTACCGAATTTGCTGCAGATCACGCTCAGCTACAAACTGTTCACGTACGGCATCCAGCACATTCACACTGGTAACGGTTCCTAATTCAAAACCCCGGCGCCTTGCCGTCGTCGCGAGTGTGCGCGATTCCAACAGTTTTTCTGCCGCCTCAATCTGACGCTCAGCAGCTTTCAGGCGCAAAAACGACAAGCGGGTTTGTTCGCTGACATCCAAATTCAGCTGCCGCAGTTCACTGCGCGCAATGTTCTGCTGGCTGACGGCTTCGCTGACGCTGGCACGGATAGACCCACCAGCAAACAGCGGCACAGATACATCAATCCCGATATACCCGGTGTCCGTCCGGTTGATGGGAACGTTGTCAAAGCCAAGGTCGGAACGTTGTTGCTGGACAACAAGATTGACTCTCGGCATATACGCACCCCGTTGTTCAGAGACGCGGCGGTCAGCAATTTCAACAGAATATTCACGAGCACGAATCTGGTGATTACCCTGGCGTGCGCGCTGCACCCAGTCTTCAAGTGTGCCGTCAACAATGGGCAATTCAGCGTCGTCACCCAATACAAACAAGCTACCTACACCCAGACCGCTTGCCGAGCGCAGGGCTTCACGCGTTAATGTCACTTCGCTCGCTAACAAGAGCTCCTCGGCCTCAACGGCAGACAGCCTTGCTTGTGCATCATACAGATCGGTGATTTGCGCCATTTGCAGGCCGTACAATCGCTCAACCTGGTTGACCTGATTGCGCACAGATTCTTTTTCAGACTGAATAGATTGCAAGGCGTCTTCTGCCTGCAACACATCAAAATAACGTTCTGCCACACTGGTCAGTACCACCGACAGCTCCGCGTAGTACTCTGCTTCAAGTTGATTCTCCAAGGCATAAGCCTGGCCGCGCTGAGAAAAAACACGCCAGTCAAACAACACTTGACGTAACACTAGCGCAAGTCGTTCGCCACGATACTCAGACACACGATTTAATGCATCCTGTCGATTATCAGAAAGGCTGGCGCTGGCGCTGATCTGAGGCAGCAACTGACCATTGGCACCACGCCGGCGTGCGGTGCCGATGTCACGTTTTGCAGCCGCTACTTGAAGCCTCGGGCTGTATTCCAACGCGGCTGTAAAAAAGTCTTCCAGGGTGTGCCCTATGCCTTCTTGCATGGCGGCGCGGTTGTTGGCGCTATCTTCATCTGTTTGGGCAAGCGCGATTAGCGGTGTAACAACGCCAAGTGTGCTTATCAGAATAACATTGGCACTGAATGGGCCAGCACGTAAGGCGCGTAAAATTAATTGGGAAAAACGTTTCATGGGCATCAGTCTTCTATAAAACTGCGCGCCAGCGCGTTGGCAAAGGGTTTCATCATGTACTGCAGCAGGGTGCGTGAACCGGTTGCAATAAATACCTCGGCGGGCATACCTGGAATCAGGGTCAGATCACCGAGATCTTGTAATCCCTCAGGTGTCACTTCTACACGCGCGCTGTAGTAGCTCATGCCGGTATTTGGGTCAGTCAGGGCATCAGCAGAAATATGTATGACATTGCCAAAAATGTTGGGGACTGAACTGCTGAAACTGGAGAAACGGATCATTGCCTCCTGTCCTACAGCAATGCGGTCTATGTCGATGGGCGACACGCGTGCTTCAACAATTAACTCTTCGCTTTGCGGCACGATATCTGCCACGGGTTGGCCTGGTGGCACAATACCGCCAATTGTATGAATTTGCATGCCGTTGACGATCCCGTCCACGGGTGCCGTAATGGTAGTACGCAGCACAATTGATCGTATTGCGGTGACGCGTTCAATAGCATCTTTTAATGCTGTTTGTGTTTCAGCGAGTTTGTTAGCAACTTCATTCTGAAACTCCCGTTCCTGCTGCAGAATCTGCAGTCGTGTTTCTCCAATTTCAATTTCAGTTGATGAGATGCTGGCTGTCAGTTCAGCGGCTTCGCCACGCAGTTGAGCCGCATTACGTTCAAGCTCACGAACGCGATTTTTATCAGCAAAACCTTCTACGAGCAGCGATTGCACATCGCGCAACTCCTCCGCAAACGAGTCTGCCAGATCCTGTTTGCTTTGTTGCAGTGCGCGCAATCCCGCCAATCGTGATTGCAACTGACCTATCCGCTGTTCCAGCACTTCTACGCTGCCCTCCAACGCCGCTTTACGCGTCAGAAACACTTGCGTCTGTGCTTGAATTTCTGCGAGGGCGTTTTGATCTGTTGTAGACAAGTCTGCCGGAAAGGAGACTTGATCCAGACCGTCGCGTTCAGCAATCAGGCGAGCTTCCATAGCGCGCATGGCCAAATACTGAGAATTGGCGATTTCCA
>DITX01000159.1 GCA_002422225.1 Gammaproteobacteria bacterium UBA6173 | reverse complement strand
TTGATGGCCAACTGGACGTCAACGCCGTGGTGGTGGCGGCCTTGTATCACGATTGCAGTGAAGTGATAACGGGTGATATGCCATCGCCCATCAAGTACCACTCGCCGGAAATTACCCGCGCGTACAAAGCCATCGAACAGCAAGCCGGTCACGAATTGCTCAACTTACTGCCAGCTGATTTGCAGGCAGATTTCCGAAAGGTCTTGATCGAAGAGGAACTGCCTGACGACGTTCACTCGCTGATCAAAGCGGCTGACACCATCTGCGCTTATCTGAAATGCAAAGCAGAAGTTCAGGCAGGCAATACGGAATTCTCGAAAGCTGAAGAAGACGTGCGCCTGCGCCTAGAACGCATCAATAGTCCGGAAGTCCGCTATTTTATGCAGACGTTTGCGCCCAGTTACGGTTTGACGCTGGACGAGTTACTCAAGTGAAGCACATGACTGACGTGAGCCGCGGGTGTTGTGCATGACGGGCTATTTTTCATTTATAAAACAGTATTGGGCCTTGCTCGGCTTCGGGTTTCTGACGGTATTCTGGGGTAACTTTGGGCAATCGTTTTTTGTGGCCTGGTTTGGCGCGGATATCCAGCGCTCGCTGGGGCTCAGCGCAGCTGAGTATGGCAGTGCGTATTCACTGGGAACCTTGATGTCGGCAGTTGTGGTGTTATGGGCAGGCGGTTTGATTGATCGCGTCAGCCTGCGCACCTATACCCTGTTGGTATCAGCCGGTCTGGCATCCGCGATGCTTGTGCTGTCTCAGGCAAATAACCTCTGGATACTGCTGTTGGGGTTTTTCCTGTTGCGCATGTTTGGTCAGGCGTTGTTGCCACATACGGGCATGACTAGCATGACGCGGCATTTTGATGATCAACGTGGCAAAGCGGTCAGTGTGGCAATGTCAGCCGTACCGGGCGGAGAAATCGTATTGCCCGTGTTGGCTGTTGCGCTGATTGCGGTAGTGGGTTGGCAATCCACATTTTTCTGGCTGGCAATTGCGGTGCCCGTGCTGCTGGTGCCCATGTTATTGTGGTTGTTATCGCGCGCACAAATGTCGGTAGCGGTATCGCAGGCGGATCAGACAACAGCAAGCGCCGATTCAACAACCCCGGATTTTTCAGCCGGTCGCCGGGAAGTGCTGCGTGATTACCGCTACTGGTTAGCGATGCCGGGCATAATTGCCAACCCGTTTTTGATCACGGGAATTTTTATTCATCAGAACTTCCTAGCAGATGTGAAAGGCTGGAGTCTGAGTTGGCTCGCGACCTGTTTTGTGGTGTACGGCATTGTGCATTGGATCAGCTCACTGGTGACGGGTGCGCTGGTCGACCGTTTTAAAGGGGTGCGTTTGTTGTCGGTGTTTCTGCTGCCATTGCTGCTGTGTATGCTGGTCGCAGCGTTTGTGCAGGGGCAATGGGCGGCGCTGTTGATGATGGTTTTGCTGGGCATGTCGGCTGGCAGCAGCCCTCCTATTACCGGGGCGCTCTGGCCGGAAATCTACGGGACGCGTAAACTGGGTTCCATCAGAGCCATGAATATGTCAGTGATGGTGCTGTCAACGTCAGTAGCGCCGGTATTGTTTGGTTATTTTATTGACAGCGGCGTGACTGCTGCGGGCTTGTACGGTAGCTGCGCCTTCTATGTCTTGCTGGCGCTGATCCTGATGAATTTTTCGTATCCGTCAAATCCGGCACCCACAGGGCTGAGAGGAGTTGTATGACTGATCACGGCGCACGTTTGTTCGAAGAATTGGTAGAGCTGAATTTTCAGTTATACAGCAGCCTGTTTCTGACCTTACCTCTGGATGCTATCGAGCAGACCGGTACCTTGTTGCCCTTGTTAAATGAGTCGTGCGCTGAGGGTCTACAACAGGGGCAGTCTCCAATTGCCATCATCGACGAATTTTTTCGGCAACATCGCGCTCACTTCAGTGAACACGAACGCATACAGTTCATGTTCAAAATTATTCAATATGTCGAGCGCCAGGTCGTGCTCATTGATGCACTTGAAGATGCGGCTTACAGCCGTATTCATCAATTGGGCAACAAAAATTCATTGATGCGCTTGAGTGATCGCGCTACTGATGAAGGCTTGGCGGGTGATCTGGCCAATCTGCTGCAAACGTTTGGCGTGCGTGTGGTGCTGACGGCACACCCGACACAGTTTTATCCCGGGCAGGTGCTGGCAATCATTTCTGATTTGACGGATGCCATTAGCAACGCTCGTGCCGGGTCGGTTCGTGATTTGTTACAGCAACTGGGCAACACACCGTTCTTCCAGAAAAAGAAACCGTCGCCACTGGATGAAGCAGTGTTGCTGACCTGGTATCTGGGCAATATTTTTTATCCGGCTATCGGCGACCTGGTAGACCCGCTGGCGGCGCGTTTTCCCGAACAAGTCAATGCCAATAAGGAGCTGGTGAGTATCGGGTTCTGGCCGGGGGGAGATCGCGATGGCAATCCATTTGTAACCACGGCGACCACCTTGCAGGTTGCCAATAAACTACGTTTCACCATCTTGCAGTGTTATTACCATGATTTGCGTTTGATCAAACGCCGACTGACCTTTGCCGGGGTTTACGACATGCTGGACAGGTTGGAAAAGCGCATCCACGACGAATTGGTGGAAAAACCTGAACGCACTGAAGTCAGCCTGACCGAAATATTCGACACACTTGATCGCGCAGAGGCATTGGTCAAAACACATTTCCAGTCGATGTATATCGAACAATTACAATCGTTCAGACGCAAGGTAAGTTTGTTTGGCATGCACTTCGCCAGCATTGATATCCGTCAGGACAGTCGCGTTATCGCTCGCGCTTTGAATGCCGTGCTGGCAGTTAACCCAGGCATTCTGCCGACAGATTTTGAGCAGTTGTCTGAAACACAGCAGCTGGATTGTTTGTTTACCTGTTCAGGTACGGTAGAAGGCACAGTGTCCGACGATGCGGTGATCTGCGACACGCTTGAGTCCATGGGTGTGATCCGGCAGATTCAGGCGGTTAATGGCGAGCGCGGCGCGCATCGCTACATCATCAGTAATTGCCGGGGGCCAGTGGACGTAGCGCGTGTGTTTGCGCTTTTCCGGCTGTGTGGCTGGGCCGATGCGCCTATCACGGTTGACGTGGTGCCCTTGTTTGAGACAGTCAGTGATTTGCGCAGTGGTGGTGAGTCCATGGCCAGCCTGTACGCCAATACGCATTACCAGGCACATCTGGCGCAGCGCCGTCGACGCCAGACAGTCATGCTGGGTTTTTCAGATGGCACCAAAGACGGTGGTTACATGATGGCTAACTGGGCGATTTATTCAGCCAAGGAAACCATCACGGCGACCTCGCGCAATGTCGGTGTGGAAGTGATCTTTTTTGATGGTCGTGGCGGGCCACCGGCGCGTGGCGGCGGTGACGCTTATCTGTTTTATGCAGCACATGGCAAAAATATCGAGAGCAATCAGATTCAGATGACTGTACAAGGGCAGACCATCAGCTCGCACTACGGCATCAAAGCCGCCGCGGCTCACAACTTGGGACAGCTGATGACGGCAGGGCTGGAGAATAACCTGATCGATCGGGCTGACCGCGAGTTGGATGATCTGCAGCGTAATCTGATGCGCGAACTGGCCGAATGCAGTTACCAGAAGTACGAAGCCTTCAAACAGCACCCCTTATTCCTGCCCTATCTGGAGGAAATGAGTGCCTTGAATTATTACGCCATGGCCAATATCGGCAGCCGCCCTTCCAAACGCGGCGCGGGAGCGTTGCGCTTTGAGGATCTGCGTGCCATCCCGTTTGTGGGGGCATGGAGTCAGCTCAAGCAGAACGTGCCCGGGTTTTACGGACTCGGCACCGCCTTGAAAAACGAGGAAGATCTTGGTCGCCTGGATGCCTGCAAAGACTTGTACCAGCGTTCACGTTTTTTCCGTGCGCTGATTTCCAACAGCATGCAAAGTATGAGCAAAACCAATTTTGAGCTCACCCGTTACATGCAAAGTGATGCGCGCTTTGGTGCATTCTGGCAGGACATTTATGATGAATATTGCCTGAGCCGTGAGATGGTGTTGAAAGTGGCCGGCCAAACGCAGCTACTGGATGACAATCCGCGCACACGCCTGAGCATTCAGCTGCGGGAGCGCGTGGTGCTGCCATTGTTGATGATCCAACAATATGCCTTGATTCGTGTTCGTGAAATGCGTGAGCTCAATGATCCCGAGCACTTGGTGCTTTACGAAAAAATGGTTGTGCGCACCATGTTTGGCAATATTAATGCGGCCAGGAACTCCGCCTGATTTATTAAAGTACGCTGGCCACCTGTTCGCCGTTTGAATTCAGGCGTATGATGCGCCGCCCGAACAGTGGATTCAGGCCCTTTCAAGACGTTGCGCCGGGGGTTTTATGGTCATTGCTTTCCTGATAGCAGGTTTGGTGTTGTTGGTGATTGGCGCTGAAATTCTGGTGCGAGGCGCCTCGCGACTAGCCTCCAGTCTGGGCATCTCTCCGCTTGTTATTGGTCTGACCATTGTCGCGTTCGGCACCAGCGCCCCTGAAATGGCGGTCAGCATTGGCGCGTCCTGGTCTGGTCAGGCTGATCTGGCCTTGGGTAACGTAGTGGGCAGCAATATTTTTAATGTCTTGCTGATCCTTGGTTTGTCCGCATTAGTTGCCCCGCTGGTCGTTTCTCAACAACTGGTACGCCTCGACGTCCCGCTAATGATCGCGGCGTCAATTGCCGTGCTGCTGATGGGCTTGGACAACAAAATCTCCCGCCTTGATGGATTGATCCTGTTTGCAACGGTACTTGCCTACACGTTTTTCCTGATCCGGCAAAGTCGCCGCGAATCCGGCGCGCTGGTGCATGAGCAATACAACGCCGAGTACAGCGCAAAATCCGATACCCGTATGCAATACCTGCGTGATGCCGCTTACATCATCGGGGGATTAGTATTGCTGGTGCTCGGCGCACGCTGGCTGGTGGACAGTGCTGTGCAAATTGCCCAGTACCTTGGCATGAGTGAGCTGGTGATTGGCTTGACCATTGTAGCCGCCGGCACCTCCATGCCAGAGTTGGCGACTTCCGTCATTGCCAGTCTGCGTGGCGAACGTGATATCGCGGTGGGCAATGTGGTCGGCAGCAACCTGTTTAACCTACTGGCGGTGTTGGGTTTGTCCAGCGTCCTTGCCCCTGATGGGGT
>DITX01000172.1:10681-17118 GCA_002422225.1 Gammaproteobacteria bacterium UBA6173 | reverse complement strand
TCATCCGCTTCGGGCACTCTGCCCAGCAATTTCTTCGATATCAGATGATTCATGTTGATGTTTGCCTGATGTAACCACCAACGCCTGACATCCTGCGGAGTTTTTCCATGCAATGCGAGATGACTTGACAAATGTTCTGCTGCCATAGGACAGACTTCTTTAAAAACTGAGCGTCCTTCTTGATGAAAAAGTTTGTCTGCACCAAAAGGATCTGTATCCGATGTGCGTGACATATAACCAAAGTTTGAGCGGATGTTGTTTGAAAACAGCGTTTTTGCTTGAGTACCCAAAATCTCAAATTGTTGATCACCCGTTGCTGTTTCAGCACGCTCGACGATGATTGCGGTGGCGACATCACCAAAAATAAAATGGCTATCACGGTCGGTGTAGTTTATTTGTGGCGAAACCAGCTCGGGGTTGATGACCAATACCGCGCGAGCTGAACCCGAGCTTACCATTTCCCACGCGCGATGCAGGGCAAATGTGGCGGCTGAACATGCAACAAGCATATCGAATCCAAAACCATCAATACCCAGCGCATCTTGCACTTCTATCGCGATGGCAGGATAGGCACGTTCGGTATAGGCGCAGCTAACAATTACCGCATCGATATCCTGAGCTGTTTTTTTCGCTGCCCGCATAGCGCTGCGCGCCGCATGTAGGGCTATCTCAGCTTGATGACTTAATTCGTGCTCTTTACGCTCCGGTATTAGAGGTTTCATGCGATTGACATCGCATACGCCTTCTTTTACGTAGACATGGCGCTGCTTGATGCCGCTAGCCTTTTCAATAAACTCTGCATCCGATTTCCCAATCGGTTTGAGTAGGCCTGATTCGATCTCTACCTGGTGTTCGGTATTAAATTTATCCGCGTACGCGTTAAGCGCAACAACCAGTTCCTCATTGGTAATCACATGATCAGGTGTCCACAGGCCTAGCCCACTTATCACTACCCGATCACTTGCCTGATGCAAGCGCATTGTTTTGTTCCTTCTCCCCGATTATGAAAAAGCCTTCCGACTTTAGCGTGCCGGCAAGCGTATCAATACACACTTCACATTATTCTTTTTGGGTTGTGTTTTGTGGTTAAACTCACTCAATCAATAATAGCGCCGTAGGTCAGGGCTTTGAATGCTGCCCTGAGTGGCACCTGAACGTTCATATGCTGAATCATGACAATTCCTACCAGTTCTTCGACAGGATCAATCCAAAAGATGGTGCCAGCCGCGCCGCCCCAGTAGTACTCTCCGGCAGAACCATTGCTACCTGCCGCCGTAGGGTCTTCAATAACGGCAAAACCAAGGCCAAAACCGGTGCCACGTGCCATGCCGGGCAATTCATCCGGACTGTGTTGTCCGGCGGCGCCAAAGATGCCGCCCAGATGATTCTGTGTCATAAAGTCGAGTGTTTTGCTGCCGATGATGCGTTGTCCATCCAGTTCACCACCGTTTATGACCATCTGGCTGAAGCGCATGTAGTCCTCAGCGGTGGACAAAAGACCGCCGCCGCCAGATTCAAAGGTTTGTCGGTTAACAAAGTTGCTGCCTTCTACCCTGTCACTGACTTCCAGTTGACCGGACTGAGGGTTAAATGTGTGGTTTGTACCAAAGCGCGCGAGTTTTTCAGCAGGAACCTGAAAGAAGGTATCGTCCATCTGCAATGGATCAAAAATGCGCTGCTCAAAAAATGCCCCAAGCGTCTGGCCCGATACAGCCTCCACCAATGCACCTAGTACATCGGTAGCGACGCTGTAGTGGAACCGCGTACCAGGCTGATATTGCAAGGGTATGGCGCCGAGCCTGTCAATAAAGGTCGAGTTGTCTGGGCTGGTCATCACACCTGCATCGCGGTATTGCCGGTCTACCAACGTGTCCCCGAATACCCCGTAAGTCAAGCCAGCAGTGTGTGTCATCAGCATTTGAACAGTCATGGGCCTGGTCGGGGCAAGCAGCGCGCCCCCCGGACCGGCAACACGCACGTTATTGAATGCAGGCAAATACTTTTCTACAGGGTCAGTCAATTGAAGTTTGCCTTCTTCATAAAGCATCATGGCTGCCAACGTAGTAATTGGCTTGGTCATCGAGTAAATCCGGAAAATGCTGTCCTTTGCTACGGACTGACCGGTTTCTTTATTATGAACGCCGTACTCTTCAAAATGGACAATCTCGCCTTTTCTCGCCACCATGCTCACCACGCCCACCAACTGGCCGTCATCAATATAGCGCTTTAAAGCCGGAGCGATTCGATCCAGTCTTTCCGATGACATGCCGACGGATTCAGGTGTCGCATAAGAAAGGTTGTCCGCCCAGACCTGCACAGAAATCATGGCTGCCATCGCTGCTGACAGGTAAGCCGAGCGTAAAAGATTTATTTTCATTATAGACGGAGCCTCTCCAGCTCTAAAAATCAACTGACCGGATGATAACCCAGTGCATCTGATAATGTAATACCGCATTCCAGCAACGCTAAGCAGTTGTTTTAAAGGACAATACAAATCGCAAACCGCAGCAGGATATGTGTCTGCAAGCTGGCTTTCTGAAGATTGACGATGGGCAACACATATGCCCCATGCGCATGGAAACAATTGATCTTGCTGAAAAATATAAGTTGACTTATCGTGTTCCTGCTGTAGACTCCTCCCCAAGCCATAAAACCGGCTATATTTATGTAAGCAATACGAAGTGCCGCAATTAGACCCTCGTCCTGTATTTCATATTTGTAATCGTATTTTTTGCTTGCCGCCGCTGTAACATTACAGCGACGTGATCGTAACTTTTTAGTAATTAATTTTTAAGGAATGGCAATATGTCAAATACAGTGACCGGTCAGGTTAAATTTTTCAACGAATCAAAAGGTTTTGGTTTCATCCAGCAGGACGGCGGCGCAGATGTATTCGTACATTACAGCGCAATCAAGTCCAGCGGATTCAAAACCCTGGCTGAAGGTCAGCGCGTAGAATTCACCGTCACCAAGGGCGCAAAAGGCCTGCAGGCGGAAAACGTTGTAGGTCTGTAATTACAGCCTGACAGCTTAAAAAAGCCTTGGCATTTAACGATGCCAGGGCTTTTTTTTGCGCAGTGACTTTATACTTCCCACTAAAGCTTTTATTGCCGGAGTCCCGCCATGTTGCTGGAAAGCTGGCAGATTGACGAAGTCACCCAGCAAGTTGTTGCAAAGGCTGAGCATATGAAAGATGTCATTAATCTTTCAGCAGTTGGAAGCTTCATAAACACCGTCAAGATCGATCACATCGTGACGTGCATGAACACGGACGCGCTGCACGAGAAGCAGCCTTGTCCAAAAACGATACCGCGTTACAGCAGGCTCTGCTCAAAATGGAAGATGCCAGCTTACAAGTTGCATCGCGGCTTGATCAACTTGAGCAGGAAATCAAGCGCAATGCCTGACAAACAATTGCGCTGAGTTAGTGGCTAAACCAGCACTCTTCCATGGTCAGACAGGTGGCATCCAGCATCGATGCATATTCCGAAAGATTGACATCGCCTGATGCGGCATTGGATGTCTGCAGAATGGTTGCCATTAACTGTTCAAAATTGGCCCCGTCATTGATGACAACTTTGCGTCCGAGCAGATCCAGCGCCTGGATACCATGGGTGCCCTCGTGAATCGGATTTAAACGGTTATCGCGATAAAACTGCTCGACGTTGTAGTCACGCGTGTAGCCGTAACCACCATGGACCTGGATGGCCAGGTTGTTTGCTTCCAGGCACCACTGAGACGGCCAGCTTTTTGCAATTGGCGTTAATATGTCCAAAAGGCTGGAAATGCGATCCAGTTCTTCATCAAGTGCATTGCGTTGTTCATCAATCAATCTGGCGCAGTATAGATTCAGTGCCAGCCCACCTTCAGCGTAGGCCTTTTGGGCAAGCAACATGCGTTTGATATCAGTATGTTCAATCAGCGCCACGGGTGCTGAGTGCGGATCTTTATTGCCGGGCAAGCGCCCTTGTTTTCTTTCCCGGGCATAATCCAGCGCATGCAGATAACCGGTATAACCTAGGGCCGCCGCGCCGAGGCCCACACCAATCCTCGCCTCATTCATCATATGAAACATATAGGACAAACCTTTATGAGGCTCACCTACCAGCCATGCAACTGCACCAGCCTGCCCGTTGGGTTTATATTTACCCTCTCCAAAATTGAGTAAGGTGTTTGTCGTGCCTCGATAACCCATCTTATGATTAAGGCCAGCCAACACCACGTCATTATGTTCGTTACAATTACCTTGCTCATCCAACAAATGCCTAGGCACGATAAACAAAGAAATACCTTTAACACCCGCGGGGCTGCCCGGGATTTTTGCAAGCACCAGATGAACGATATTTTCTGACAGCGAATGCTCTCCGGCGGAAATCCACATCTTGTTGCCAAACACCCGATAGCTACCATCTGGCTGCGGTTCTGCGCGGGTTTTGATGTCTGCGAGTGATGAGCCTGCCTGCGGCTCGGATAGACACATGGTGCCAAAAACCGACCTTCCATCATCGGTTTGATCCAGGTATCGATTTGCGCAGGCGATCCGTAGGCCATGTGAACTGTTTCACCATCAAACCAAGGTTCATTTGCATCATTTTTTTGTTATGTGTAGCAAAGTGCTCTGTAGCCAACTGTTCGCTTAAATCAAGCGTGGCATCAAACGTTTCTCTTGAATGATCTGCATAACGCGGCATGTCGCACAATTGCTCGGCTTTGAGCCACTCGTACACCATAAAATCAATGTCGCGCCGACTGAGTATCAAGGATTTCATTCGTTTTCCATCAACCTTTAACGGGCCTTGACTGACACCGTCAGCATGGCAATTGTATAGCGGATTAGCTGTAATCCGTCGGGATAGGTACTAAGTGCAGACTTTGGCCCTCGCGTTTGCATGATGACGCCATGTAAAGCGCCTTGCATATAAAATGCAGTTTGCAAGGGATCCGGCACCTGTATAGCACTGACACTGCCGTCACGCAGGCCATTGTCTAGCGCATCGACCATAATTTTGTTTATGCGCTCGCGGCAGAATTCCATGGCTTGCATTTGCCCATCTTCTGTCTCAGGGCTAGGAAACGTCGTGGCACTGGTGAGCACATCAAAATAGTGCGGCTCTTCTATCGAAAATGCATGGTAAGCATGACCAATCCCTTCGATTTGTTCCAACCCGGTGGGATTCTGCTGCAAAGCGTGCTCAAAACGATTCTGAAGTGAGGTCCCTGCCCTTAGCATAATCCCACGCATGATGGCGGCTTTGTCCTTGAAATAGACATACAGCAACGCTCTGCTGAGTTGTGCCTCGCGAGCGATGTCGTCCATTGTGCTTTGCTCGTAACTTTTTTGGAAAAACACCCGTTCAGCAGCATCCAGAATTTCCTCATGGCGCTCGAGTTTTTCCATTTCTCTTCGTTTTTTTAAAGTCATCCGGCTTTCCATGTGCTGTTTCTAGCTATCTGATTGTCCACGATACAAAGCATTCAGACCAGCACTTAATACATATTGACAATATGTCATTGTCTGACAATATGTCAAAGATCAGGGTGAATTAATTTATTAACGTGTTATCCCGACCTTTAGCGAGCCCATTTTTATGAAGATTGCCTTCGAGCTTGTTGCTAACCATTTGCGTCACAAATTGCTGAAACATTGCTGCTTTTTAATTATTGCCTTGTCGGCTTGCTCAGGCCCTAGTGAGTTTGATGCCATTGCCGCGCCAGCAGCTAACCAAGCAGTGCCAGTGAGGCTGGCAAGTGTCCAGTTACGCAGTGATAACGAGCTATTGCGTTTTTCCAGCATCTCCAGAGTCAGGCAGCGAGCGGTGCTGACCTTTCAAGTGAGCGGCGTCATACAGAGCCGCACCGTTGAGCTGGGAGATCATATCCTAGCCGGCCAGACTTTGATGACCTTATATAGCCCTTCACTGCAGCCCGCTGCTGAAGCCGCACAGTTTAGACTTGAGCAACTGGAGTCCGACAAAATTCAGGCTGACAGAGAGCTGGCACGTCTCAATACCCTGTATGAACGGGGCGTCATTCCATTGCAAGAACTGGAACAGCAAGCGACACGTTCACAAGCGCTCTTTTCAGCGGTGAGCAATGCCCGTGCGACAGCGCAGCAAGCCATGAGTCTCTTAAACGAGGCTGAGCTGGTCGCGCCTTTTAGTGGCACAGTGGAGCAGATATTGCTGGAGCCCGGCGAATTTGCGCAGCCAGGACAAGCAGTAATCAGAGTATCTTCAAGCGCTCAACTGGAGGCGGAGATCCGGGTGCCCGCTCATCTGACGGAAGGCTTGAGCGTCGGGCAGTCACTCAACGCATGGCGCAGCCTGGCCTCTGGCATGAGTGATGACGCTACGTTTACCGTTACTATTCTGGAGATTGGTCAAAGCAGCACCGGGGACATCAGTCTATATCCCGTGGTGGTAGGATTGCCTGAACAA
>DITX01000172.1:7803-10547 GCA_002422225.1 Gammaproteobacteria bacterium UBA6173 | reverse complement strand
TTGTGTATGCGGGTATTACGCGACTGGCAGACGGTGACGTGATCGAGGTGCTGCCATGATTGATCAGGTGCTGAACAAGCCGCGTTTGGTTTTTCTGGTGATGTTTATGTTGTGCCTTTCCGGTCTTGCTTCCTTTGGCAACATGGCAAGGCAAGAAGACCCGCAGTTTCCCTCTCGAAATGGATTGATTACCGTGCTGTATCCCGGGGCTACAGCCGAAGCGCTTGAGCGTTTGGTGTTGGAACCTTTGGAAGATGAGATCTCTCAGGTTGAAGAAGTAGACGAATACTCCGCCGTCGCACGCACAGGGGTGGCGCTGCTCAGTGTCGTATTAAATGAGGATACCTATGATACTGATCCTGCGTGGGAGCGTGTACGCCAAGCCATGGACAGAGCGCGTCTTGAGTTTCCGGATGGCATCAGTGAGATGTCTTTGGATGATCGCCTGACCGGACTGCCTGCGGTGGTACTGGCGCTGGCGGGCGATCCATCTGTGGTCGTGCTCAGTGACGCCGCTGAACGCTTGAAGCGCGCCCTCGCCGGCCTGCCAGGTTTGTCTCGGATAGAAATTGAAGGTGACGCCGACGAACAAATTACCATTGCATTAAACGATTCGGAACTTGCGCGTTTACAAATTACGCCGACCCACATAGCAAACGTACTTACCCAGCGGAATCAAGTTCGGCCTGGGGGCTTTATAGTGTTGGATAACAAGCGCATAGGGTTAATAGCAAACACCGAATTCACGGATGTTGCAGAACTGCGCAGCACACAAATTCCCTTGCCCGCGGGCGGTTCTGTGCCCTTGTCTGTCTTTGCAGATATCTGGCGGACAGCCGCGGAACCCGAGCAACCTGCAGTCTGGCAAGATGGTGAGCGTGTGGTTGCCATCAATATTTATTCTCGCGCAAATCAAGTAGACGCCATTCGGTTTGGAGACGATGTTCGGATGCGTGTAGCGCTGGTAGCGCCGGATTTTGCCCCTTTGGAAATTCGCGAGTTGTTTTTTCAACCTGATCAGTCTGAGTGTCTACGACATGGGTGGTGGCGTATTGCATCAAATTGCTGTGATCGGACTGGTGATCTCACTGGGCATTTTGATTGATAACGCCATTGTGATGGTCGAGAACATTCAGGACCGTCTCAATCAAGGCAGCACTGCCTACGAGGCAATGTCTGCTGCTGTCAAAGAGCTCGCGGGTCCTTTGGGTGCCTCGACAGGTACGACACTGGCTGCGTTTACACCGTTATTACTTTCGTCAGGAGGCACTGCGGATTTTACGCGCGGTATACCGGTGATGATTATGCTGACGCTGAGCGTCAGTTACTTATTGGCCATCAGTTTTACACCGCTGTTGGCTGCCTCGTTTTTGAAACCCGCACCTGCGCAACGGGATGTCTGGTTTGAACAAGGCGGCCGGTCTCTCGCCAAATTGAGTGAGCGATTTCCGAAAATGATTATTGTTGCCGGGCTGATAATTGTTGTTTCCAGTGCGCTTTCTATTCGATTTCTGAGTATTCAGTTCTTCCCCAATGCTGACCGGCCGCAAGTAGTCATCGAAATGTTTTTGCCGGAGGGTACCGACCAGTCACACACTGCCGGCATTTCAGCTGATTTTGAGCGCTTAATTCGTGAGCAGGACAACGTGCAGTCCGTTCATCGATTTGTGGGTGCTACCGGTCCAGGCTTCTATTACAACCTGCCGAACTCCACACGATCTCCAAATCGAGCACGACTGGTCGTCAACTTGCAGAGCCTGGATCAAACGGCGCCCTTAATGGACTGGGTGCGTGCTTATTCTGCCAGCAAAATGCCGGAAGTTGATATTGTTGCAGGAACGCTAGCCCAAGGCCCTCCCCGTACAGCACCTGTAGAAGTGCGTGTTCAACATGTAGATGATCAGATCCGTTTGGCCGCCACGGAGCAGGTATTTGGTCTTATCAAATCCATCCCCGGGGCGGTTGATGTGCGTCATGATATGGATCTGGGTACACCGGTCCTGAAGGTGACTGTAGATGGTACTCGCAGTGACTTGTCTGCCCTACTCTCCAGCTATATCTACAATGCGGTAGGTGATGCTATCCCGCTCAGTGTAATTGCAAAGGTGGAGGCGGACTGGCAAGCCGCCAGTATCCAGCATCGTAATGGCGTGAGAATTTACAGTGTGACGGCCGGCTTGGATGAAGGCTTCAGCTTTAGCCAAATATTGGATGGTTTAAATGCCAAACTTGAAGCAGATCCATTGCCTGCAGGTACTACAATCGAATTGGGTGGTGATCTGGAAAGCTCAGGGGATGCTAATCAGGCCATATTGAATACCGCGCCAATTGGTATTCTCCTGTTACTGTTTTTCTTATTGTTGCAATTTAACTCTTATCGCCGGGTTGGCATCATCCTGCTGACGGTACCGCTTGCGGCGGCCGGCATTTTTCCTGGTCTGGTGTTGAGTGATTCGCCATTTGGCTTTCAGCCACTGCTGGGCATCATTGCGCTGGTGGGCATTGTTGTAAATAACGCCATTGTATTGCTGGATCTGATAGATACTCGTTTGAAGTCTGGCGATGATATTCAAACTGCCGTGACCGAGGCTGTGACAAGGCGTACGCGCCCTATTCTGCTGACAACTGCCACGACGGTGGCAGGATTGTTGCCCTTGGCGTTGTCGTCGTCAACGCTATGGCCACCCATGGCTTGGGCTATCATTTCTGGTTTGCTGGCCTCAACAATTCAGACTTTGTTGGTT
>DITX01000172.1:0-7684 GCA_002422225.1 Gammaproteobacteria bacterium UBA6173 | reverse complement strand
TTGTAAAACCACTTACAAGCTGCCGTTACTCAGCGCTGGTCCGGTAGCTGATAACCATCAGCCTCAAGTTTGGCTCTCACCACTTTTTTGTCCATCTTGCCTGTTGCTGTCAGTGGAATAGCATCCACAAACAACACATCATCCGGCATCTGCCATTTGGCAAATTTGCTTTCGCAAAAGCTGATCACTTGCGCAGGTGTAATGTCCGCGCCCGGCTTTTTTATCACCAATGCAACCGGCCGCTCGTCCCATTTCGGGTGGGGATGCGCAACCACACAGGCTTGTGCAACACCGGCAAGACCCACAATATGGTTTTCAAGATCGACTGATGAAATCCACTCGCCGCCTGACTTGATCAGGTCTTTAGAGCGGTCAGTGATGATGACGTATCCTTCTGGGTCTATTTTGGCAACATCACCCGTGATCAGCCAGCCATCATGGAACTTGTCAGGTTGTGGATCATTATAATATTCAGAACAAATCCAAGGGCCACGAATCAACAATTCGCCAAATGACTTACCGTCATGGGGGAGTACATTCCACTTGTCATCAAAAATTTCAATTTCAAGACCTGGAATCGGCAAGCCTGCTTTGGCTTGATTATATGCGCGCTCAGCGTCAGACATCGTCAAGTGCTTTTTTTTGCCTGTGCGTCGACTGATCGTCGCCAACGGGCTGGTTTCTGTCATGCCCCAGCCTTGTACCATTTCGACTTTGAGCGCGTTCCAGTACCACTCGATCAGTGAGGGGGGCGGTGCTGAGCCACCACAAGTGAGTCGTGTAAGCGCTTTAAATTGATATTTACCGGGGTTGGCTTCCATCAAGCCTTTTATACCTTGCCAGATGGTAGGCACCCCTGCAGAAATTGTGATGTCGTAGTCCATCAACATGCGTGCCAAGTGATCAGGCACCATAAAACGATGAGGATACACCTGCCTCATGCCCAGCATGGTGGCAACCCAAGGTAGTCCCCAGGCATTGGCGTGAAACATCGGCACAATCCCGAGCAAACTATCAGTCGCTGATAAGCCCATCACATCGGTCATGGCGATGGAAACTGTATGCAGGTAGTTGGCACGGTGGGTATACATGACGCCTTTGGGTTTGCCTGTTGTACCACTGGTGTAACACAAACCCATCGCGGAATTTTCATCAATTTCCGGCCACTGGTAGCGTGTCGGTTTTCCAGCGATAAATGCTTCATAGTCAATGGTATTGGGCAGGCTGGTCGACCAGTTTTCAAACCCAGGCTCTGCAGCAACGATAATTTTTTCGACACTGGGCATTTTGCCGGCGAGCTTTTCAAACAGCGGAAGAGTATCCGCGTCAACAATCACAACTTTATCCTGCGCATGATTGATGATGTATTCGAGATCACCCGGCGAAAGACGGATGTTCAGCGTATGAACAACCGCGCCCATGCAGGCAATGGCGTGATAGGCCTCCAGGTGGCGGGCACCGTTCCACATAAACGTTGCAACACGATCGCCAATCTGCACACCCGCTTCGTTGAGAGCATGCGCCAGTTGATGCGCTCTGTTGCGCGTTTCGAGCATGGTCTGACTGCGCGCACCGTCTGCGGTGGCAGTCAAAATCTCTACGTCGGGCTGCAACATGGCCCCCCGATCCATTAGCCTGTGCATCAACAGGGGAGTCTTTTGCATTGTCATTTATTCTGCTCCTGACATAGTTCTTCGAAGGAACTGAAGACTAAACCAGCTACAAGAACAGTTCAACAGATAGTGAATGGATTCAGCTTGCCAAGAACAAGACTCGACGTTTGTGGATATTTTTAGGACTGGGGATTCAAAACACAGAAGTAAAAAAGGACGCGCAACAGGACGTGGAACTGCGGGATGAGGTCCCTGCCCGCTGCGCGTTTGGAACTACCGATACCTTACTGACGGGTATAAGTGACAGCAATAATTTGTTCGCCAGCCTCATTGCGCTGGACCATCTCGATTTTGGGACTGCTTGGGCCAAACATCCACTTCACGTTAAAGTACACACGATTATGAACCGGCGGGAGCGTGATGTACGATCCAGCAAGGTTTGTGGACATTGAAATGCCTACTCCATCCCACATGCAGGCGGCAACGCCGCGCGATTCGATACGCCAGTAGGCTTCTGCAAATTTGGGGGCAGGAATATTGATTGCAGTAATAGTCAGCTCACAATTATCGCCTTGATCCGATTTGTAGACGCCATCAATTTGTGCGAATGCTGACTGGCCGGCAAACAATAAGCCTGCTGCCAAGCCACTAATGCCAAGAAATTTTGTAAAACGTGTTTTTGTAATCATGGTTGCCTCGGTTCCTTTTGCAAAACTGATGGTGCGTGATGCGTTGTACTGCCACCGAGCAATATTAAATCAGCCTTTACGAAAGGTTTTGATTCAGATCAAAGTGCACTCATCCTGTGTAGAGGCAGGCGTTTATCAATGCTGCAAAAAATCTCTGCAAAAAAATGGGCCGGTCGGATTTTTGTCCGAACGACCCCGAAAAATACCCATCAAGAGGAACTATGTTTACAGCAACGTCATAAAATCCTGATCTTATACTTCTGCGCGCACCCGTTGATCCATGTGCGCAATCGCCCAGTGTGCAGATAGGATCGCGCTTTCCATCCAGGCAGACTTCTTGCTGATCTGGTCTCCGATCATGTAGTGGCGGCCGCTAGGCTGCTGCAAGGTGTTGTAGTGCCGCTCATTCTCAGGCGTGGACGCACCCCAACGCGCTGAACAACCCAGCATGTGGTTCATGCGGTGCCAGGCAATGGTGACACCATGTTCTGCCATGGCGCGGTATTGTGGATGGATTTTCTCCCCTTGGGCGAGCATCGCTTCAATACGTTCTTCCTGGGTCATGCGGGTGAATTCCATACCATTGCCGTAGTCATAAGCGGCCAGCATCACACCTTTCTGACGCAGCAATCCGTGGAACGGATACCAGATCTGTCGAATGGGTTGATTGGTCCAGGTAATGCCGCCGTAGATTTCCTCGTTTTCCCAGAAACGTTCTTTCATCTGGAAAGCACCTTTATAGGCTACACCGCGTCGGATGACTTTCATCGCAGCGCGATATTCTGCCGGGAAGTTTGCTTCGATGCCGACCATCAGGTGCGATGGGATGCAGTTAAAGACGAAGTCAGCTTTGATGGTGTGGCGATGGCCATCCTGGTCGTAGGTGACGTCGATACTGTCACCATGATCATGCACAGCCATCACCATCGCGTGATACTCGATCTTGCTTTTCAGCTGCCGCACAAATCCCGCAATAATCTGGTCCATACCCCCAATGGGCTGCATCAGCATTGGGGCGGTTTCGCCCTCATTTTCAGTCAATACTGAGCGCAAGGCACCAAGGTTGGCTTTCAAAAGGTCCCGAACCTTGATCATTTCTTTTTGCACAGGCTCATCGATGAAGCCACCCGACGCAGCGCCATTGCGCATACTGCCGGTATATCTGCCAGTCGCATCAAGATCGCCAAACATGCGGATGGTAGCCAGCATCTTTTCCGCTTCTGCTTCAGTAAATGGCTCATCCAGTTCAGCATTGTTAAAGCCTTTAAACATCAGCTCTGCCATAAAACCTTTGAGGTTGGTGCTGATGTCAATATTGCGCATCGGCTTGCCACCGTTAAAACCCGTGTCGTGCACCAATGCGTGTTTGTTTTCGTTGATAAATAACTCGAGTGGCACCTGAAGTTCTTTACAGTAGTGCAACACGTTCTTGTGTGAGCTCGGGATGCGCGCAGCACCACAGTTAAAATAAAGGTGCGGCTCATCATCAAACTTACAGACTTGTGGATTACCGATTTCGTCAATCAATGCACCGTGGCGTACTGTCATCACACGGCCGCCGCAGCGATGTGATGACTCCAGAACCGTGCAGTCGTAACCTGCTTTGGTCAGTTCGTATGCCGCGGTCAATCCCGAAATGCCTCCGCCCAGTATGACAATTCTGCGTTGCTGCCCAGCCAAAGGCATCAGAGCAGGCACACTGGCTACAGTGCTGACAGGGATAAGACCCAAAGCCCCGCCAACGCCCAATACAGCCGCGGTTCCGCCTGTAGCGGCTATCAAATTGAGAAATTCACGACGGGTAACTGGTTTTGACACGGACATAATCCTCTGCAATCACAATTTCTTAATAAACCGGATCAGGCTGCCGGACTGCTCATGAGCTGCCATTATTGACCAGATGCAGCAAAAAAGTCCTGCCGGAAATATCCCCGAAACCTACTAATACATCAAAACACATGCTGAGCGTGGCACTTTAATGGTGCGTCACTTGCCGGCAGGCACCAGCATAGCGCCAAAAATCCCATGCTCCTGACGGATAGCACCGAAAAACGGTAAAAACGACTGGCCTTCTTTTTGCATGCGAGATTCGTACCTGATTTGGATTTATTCATCGATCTCGTATGTCCGATCGAGAAAAAGCCGCATTCCGCTTGACCTTTGGGAGGGTTTTTATTTGCATATCTGCAACAAGAAATCACCGACATGACAGAAAACACAGCGATTAAACTTGATAACAGCCCGATAAAAGTTGGCGCATGGATCGTGAGTCCTGCCGCTTGTACCATTTCGCAAGAAGATCGGGAAATCAAGATCACACCACGCAGCATGGATGTGCTTCGGTTGTTGATTGCCAATGCCGGTAGTGTAGTCAGTCCGGCCGACTTTCTGGATACCATATGGCGCTCGCCAATCGCCTCCGATCACGCCGTACACAAAGCAATCGCAGAGCTTCGCAGCGCATTGGAAGATGACGCTCACCACCCCGACTATATCAAAACTGTGCCCAAACGCGGCTATACCCTGATCGCTGAACTTGGTCAGGTTGCAGTAACACCCGCCGCGAAACCAGAGCACATCCCTGAGATTGTTGCACTTGATGCGGTGGTTGATGCGCACAGAATGTCGGTCAACTCTCCGGCTGACTCCTGGTTGCGTCGCGCTCTGGTGGCTGCAGTCTTGTGCGCGCTGGTCATACTCATACCTTTATTATGGCGCACAGCTGACAGCAGGCCAGACGCTGAAGGTGTGGTAAAGTTGGCGGTGCTGCCCTTTGAGTCGCGGGATTTTACTGATGAAAATCAAATTCTTGCCGAAGGCATTAGGGATTCTTTGATAAACGGACTGGGTAAAATTAGTCATCTTCAGGTGCTGCCCGCCGCCAGCGCTTCCAAGACATTGAACGCCAGCAGTAATCTGGATCGTAATTTTTTGCGAGATGCTGACCATGTGCTTCAGGGCAGCGTGATGACAGCAGACGGCAGATTGCGTGTTATCGTGCAGTTGGTTCGTGCAGGTGATGGGTTACGCGAATATTCAGACCAGTTTGACCTCCCAATGAATGACATCTTTGCGGTACAAGATCAGATTGTCAGTAATGTCGTAAGTGCGCTGAGTATCTATCTCAATGATGTTGAGCGCTCCGAAATGCTGGGCTGGGGTACCACCAATCCGCTTGCTTACGAGCGTTTTTTGCGTGGTGAGTTCTACAATAATCAGTTTAATCCAGCTGACTGGGAGCGCGCGATCAGTTATCACATGGCGGCCATTGAGCTTGATCCGAATTTTATGAACGCATACCACGGGCTTGCTACCGCAGCGAATAATCTGGCGGTCTACAGTGGCACTGCAAAAATCAATCAGATGTACGAGTTGGTGCTGTATGTACACCGCGAAGTTTCAAGAATAGAACCAGACAGTCCTATTCTGGATTCAATTCAAGCCATCAAACTGCGTATGCGAGGCTCAAGCTATATTCAACAAGAGATACAACTGCGAGAACAGATCATGTCGGGCAATCCACCACACTTTGCAATGGCGCACTATGCGCTGCTGCTGATTGGCGCGCGGATGTACAAAGAAGCTGCTGACTTCCTGAATCTTGCATCTGAGGCGGGTCCGTATGAAATTTCACCCGACGAGGTGTGGAGCTATCGCATCAATGTGCTGCCCCCCTCTGAGGCCATTCAGGCGCGTAAGAATCAACTGCAAAACCGCCCCTTTCACGTCAGCTTTCTCGGTTCTGTTGCGGTAAATCTCGCCATGCTGGGCGATTTCAGGCAGGCACAAATCTACTTAAATCAACAGCGTGAAGTTGATGTTGAAGGTATCTTGGAGCATTACACAGAAGTTATCATGAGCTTTCTGGCTGGTGATATTAAGCCAGGTTCGGATGAATTTCTGGCGGCATTAAAAGATCATCCTGACTTTTTTTACAATAACGGCATGCTGTCTTTTATGGTTGGCGATATCGACCGCGGAATTTCCTACTGGCAAAACCTTGAACCCGAACAGTTGCGCAGACTGTTTAATGTGACACATTCCGCTGAAAAATATTTCCCCAACAACGTGCTTGAGTCACCCGATTACCACGGTTTGCTGGAAGCGCTAGGTGCCGGGGTCAGCTGGCAACATCGTCTGATGGAAGGCGTTATGCAGATGGAGCAGATGACCGGTGTCAGCCTGAGCCGCCAATCACGTGATGCCTACGATAGAGGTGTGTTCATGAAAAACAACAACCTGTGGTCTGAGCAACAATGGGCTGAGTTTAATCACCAAAAGATGCAACGACTCAGCCACGCATCTACGCTAAGCGCCAATCGAATTCACTAAACCCTGACGGGTTAATTTGCTGTCTTTGTGACTTTTGGCTTTAAAAGACACAATCATGTGCCAGATCAAACCCTTACTGTTCTAATGCTGAATAAGCTTAGTTATGCTGCCCCTGACCATGCAACAACCGGGCATGCTGTTCAGTCAAAATGAACAGACCTCGCGAATTACTTGCCCCTCAGGACGATTTAGTAGGTATTAAGAAGGTTTCAGGGAGGACTTTCGCGAACCCATGTTCTCATAATCGCTGATCCAAGCCGCGATTACGACGTAGGAGCCAAGACTATTTTTGGAACTGAAGTGGCTTATAGTTATGGCGAACGCTACACCTTCATTCTCGGCGCTGACAACTTGTACAATACGGCCCCAGAACAGGTTCGTCCCGTTGACTTCAATAGCACCAATAGTAATAAATATATTACATCTGGTGCCTCCAGCCCTAATGGTCGGTTCTTGTACTCGCGGGTATAAGTAAACTTCTAACTTTTTTGGGAGTTTCTTATTAGGAGGGGCGAAAGTAGTTTTCGCCCCTCCTTTTACAAAAGATGGTTCTTGTCGTACAAACTGCAAGTGAACACGTATTTTTGTTCAATCAAAATCAAAGGTTTTCTGGTATGAAAAAAGCAGGATTCTGGTTAAATCTGGCGCTGGGTGCCGCACTGTGTACAACATCGCAGGCCGCTACCGTAGACGGCGTGGAAGTCAGTGACCGGTTCTGTCTGACGTGCCACGGCACTGATGGCCAAGGCAACATTGGAATAGATGCTCCCCGGCTGGCCGGTATGGAGCGTTGGTACTTACAACGACAACTGGAAATTTTCAGGGACGGCCTGCGCGGCACACATCCGGAAGATTTGACCGGCAAAGAAATGCAACCCATGGCAGCCATTCTCAGTGACGCCAGCATTCAGGATGTGCTGAACTGGGCTGAAACTTGGGAGTATAAACCCGCAGAGATTACCTTGACCGGTGGCGATAGCGCCAGAGGTCGTACACTGTATCAAGCCTGTGCCGCCTGTCACGGTGCAGATGGCGAGGGTAACGAAGCCA
>DITX01000054.1 GCA_002422225.1 Gammaproteobacteria bacterium UBA6173 | reverse complement strand
CTAGTGATATTCTGGTCGGCGATTGTAACGGCAAAGTCATTGGATTTTGCATTCAGCAAGCAGGTCGGCGATATTGTGACAACCGGGCCCTTTGGCTTATTCAGGCATCCGTTTTATGTTTCTTATCTGATTGCCTGGTGGGCCAGTACCGTGCTGTTTAACTCAGCTTTTATGTGGGTTTCAGCGTTATATCTGACTTTCTTTTATGTGGTATCAGCTAGAAGGGAAGAGCACATTATTCTGGGTTCTTCACAGTCGGAAAAGTATCAACTCTACCAAAAAAATGTAGGTATGTTCCTACCGAGGATTATAAGATGGAAGCGATAAGATTCAGAACTCTGAAAACAGATAGCGAAGTAGAATATTTTCTCGGTCGATTCGAAAGTTATGTTGGTGTGAAGCTCCCTTTTGACTACGCCCAGCGTAGTACCTTCGTTGCAGGCTTCAAAGGTGAGGAGATGGTGGCGGGGTATATGCTTGTCACAAAGCCTGATTTCAGAAGCCTTATGTTTGTGCCGGATCACGTAAAGAGAGAGCATGACTTTTTCAAGAACGATAGTTACGATATGATGGAGATCAATGGCGTCTGGATGAGTGCGTCGTTGAAGACTGCCTCCGAACAATTTAGTGTCTGGGTCAAGTTGATTCTGGATGCATTTAAGTGCAGGAAGCAGTTTGTGTTGCTGATGGCCAATCAGCGCAATATCAACATTCGCCATGTGCACGCAATGACAGGTGCTACCGACATCTATGAAGGTGAGCCAATGCTGATGTCGGGGGAAAAGAGCCATTCGACTATCCGTGTCAGTTACACCACGCGCTGGGCTTTATTGATGAATCTGCCGCGTTATTGGCTTGAATACAAAAGCCGCGAGCGTCGTTTTCATCGTCGCCTCAAGCAGCGCGAATACACGCGGATGCTGAGCAAGGCCGGCTGAGAGAGCTGTTTGTCAGCCCCAATCTGTAACTCAGGTTGGGGCGTTCCTGACAGGCATTTGCATGCGTCAATAAATTGACAGTGACGACATGCTGACGTTTGCTGTGCTATTGTGGTGCGTAAACCAACGATTGTTGTACGCACATGCCAATGCAGTGCTGTCGCTTTTGTCAGGAGAAATGAAGTGGGGCAGGATAGAGTAAGGTTTTTATTGAATGAGCTGAATCAGGAGCTGGCTGCGGCAGAGAATCTTGATCAGGAAACATTGGATCTGGCCAAGAAACTGGAAAAAGATATGGAGCAGCTGATTGAGCGCTGTGAACCCGTAGCCGCTGAACTCGAAGATGCCATTGCACTTGAGGCGCGTTTTGCGGCAACACATCCGGTAGCCGAGCGAATACTGAGAGAGTTGATTGCCGTGCTTGGGCGCATGGGCATCTAACATTTAGCTGGCAATCTGAGGCCGCTTAGACCAAGGCATAACTGTTCCATCAACATCCATGGTGGCAGCGATTGCATGCCTTTGATTGCCAGATCTACCTGCCGGGCCTGCATCATCAAGATGTTGATTTGCGCTGTTGTCAGGCGTCGCAATGCATGACGCACCATGGCTTGTTTGTTTTTCCAGACGTGGTGCCGTTGTATCACGTCATCAATACGCTGACCTAGGGCAATATCACTCAGCATGCTGGATAGTTGTCTTAACTCTTTGCAGATCATGGCATTAAGAGGCAGCAACTCTTGGCCCTCTTGCTGCAGCCTCTGTAGGGTTCTGACCACTCGGGCGCTTTCGCCTGCCAGGCAAGCATCTATTAATCCAAATATATTAAATCGGGCATTGTCGGCCACCGTACGCGCAATGTGCTCGATGCTCA
The DNA here is from genome assembly GCA_002422225.1 of Gammaproteobacteria bacterium UBA6173. Taxonomy (GTDB): domain Bacteria; phylum Pseudomonadota; class Gammaproteobacteria; order Pseudomonadales; family Pseudohongiellaceae; genus Pseudohongiella. Next base: position 27,229 of record DITX01000054.1, on the reverse strand, counting down.
GATGTGTCCCACTGCCAAACAGTAACTGCAGTTTTATGACTTCTTGATCGGCCGCCAGCATATTCCCTTCGATGCGGTCTGCCAGCAGCTGAACTGCATCCTCATCCGCGGTGATTGCTAAATCACCCAATCGGTTACTAATCCATGCTGGTATCTTGTCTGCGTCCAGTGGATACATCTGTACTAGCAAGAGTTGGCTTTCCAATTTGGTAAACCACTGGGTTTTTACTGTTGCAGGTTCAATTCTGGGGCTGGTCAGTAGCAATAGATTATCTGGACTTGCATGTTGCAGATACTCAGCCAAGGCCTCTTTTGCCGATTCGTCCAACTTGCTGCTTTTGAGATTCAGTTCAATCAGTTTCCTGTCAGAAAACAATGACAGACTATTGCCGGCAGCGAGCAAATTTCCCCAGTCAAACTGGGCGTCAACGTCATAACGTTCACGCTCGCTAAAACCTTGGTGTTTACAGACTTCACGCACAAGGTCTGTGCAATCGCGCATCTGTAATGGTTCGTCCCCGCTCAGCCAACATGCCAGCGGCAATTTTCTGCCCAATGCTGATCGCAGTTGGTTGGCGTAAACCTTCATATTGTTATTTCACGTAATCGACGGATAATAAAATCAGCCATGTCTTGGCGCATGTCGTTAAGGGTTTGTTCCATGCCGTTATTACTGCCACTGATGTTCGCGGTATCCTCATAGAAACTACCGGTGACCTCAACCGTCTCAGGGCCATCAAGCAGTTGCCCGGATAAATACACACTGGCATCGATTTGCAAGGTCAGAGCATATTGTCCTGCGCCGCCTCGATTATTCAGTGTCAGCGCCCGGCGCTCGAGCCTTTCCGGAGAGAGTCTCAGTTCAAGCGCATCTCCGGCACTGGCAGGGACGGATACGCCATTGGCGATTAGTGCATCCCTGAGTATTTCAGCCAATGGGTATCGGCCGCCAGGATACGAAATGGCGAGCTCATCAATAGGCATAGCGGCCTGTTCTGATCCACGCAGGGTGAAACCACAGCCGCTGAGCAGACTGACAACTAAAGATAGCAGCAAGCCCGCGCGTAAAATCCGCATCAGGCCACCACAATATTGATCAGCTTCTCGGGAACCACAATAATTTTTCTGACAGTCAGTCCTTCAGTGAACTTGCCTACATGGGGGTCGGCCAATGCAAGCCTTTCAATGATGGCTTGGTCACAATCTTTGGGTACGGTAAGTTTGCTACGCAATTTGCCATTCACCTGAATGACCATCTGGATTTCGTCTTGAATCAGTGCCGTGTTGTCGGCCACGGGCCAAGGGCAGTTGATGATCGCGTCAGCATGTCCCAGATGTTTCCACAAGGCATGACAAAAATGCGGCACGATTGGAGACAGAGCCAGCAGAATAATCTCGAGCGCTTCGTGGACAACACTCAGATTGATGCGGGCCACGTCGGTATCGCTGTGGATATCCTGTTCTTCCTGGAATTTAGTGACCGAATTGACCAATTCCATCACGGCCGCGATGGCCGTATTAAAAGTCTGCCGTCTGCCAAGATCATCACCCACCTTTAACAAAGTGCTGTGTGTTTTGAAGCGTAAGGCCTTTTGTTCGCTGTTTAACGGTAAGTCTCTGAAGTCAATAACGTTGGCGGCATTATGTGCCATCATGGTTCGCCAGAGTTTACGCAGGAAGCGCGCACTGCCTTCTACACCGCTGTCTGACCACTCCAGTGATTGATTGGGCGGGGCTGCAAACATGGTAAACAGGCGTACAGTGTCGGCACCATACTGATCGATCAGCGCAGCAGGCTCCACAGTATTACCCTTGGACTTCGACATTTTACTGCCGTCCTTCAAGACCATGCCTTGTGTCAGCAGGCGGATGAACGGTTCACTTGAACTGATCAAGCCTTCATCACGCATCAGTTTATGAAAAAATCGCGCATACAAAAGATGCAGAATGGCATGTTCAACGCCGCCTATGTATTGGTCGACTGGCAACCAGAAGTCAGCGCGTTTATCTAGCATGCCAGTTTTTAAATCAGGGCAGGCATAACGCGCGTAGTACCACGAGGACTCCATAAATGTGTCAAATGTATCGGTTTCACGTTCTGCATCTGCGCCGCACTTCGGGCACTTGACCTGGTAGAACTCTGGCATTCTTTTAATAGGAGAGCCTGCATCGGTAAAACTGACATTCTCCGGCAAAATAACGGGTAAATCCTGCTCCGGAACAGCCACTGCGCCACAGTCATGACAATTAATAATCGGGATCGGTGTACCCCAATAACGTTGACGTGACACCCCCCAGTCTCTGAGCCTGAAGTTGACCTGTTTTTCACCCTTGCCGCGTTGGCGCAACCACGCTTCTATCGCATTAAATGCGCTGGCAGAGTCCAAGCCATCAAACTCACCAGAATTAATCAGTATGCCTTTGTCAGTGAATGCTTTTTCATTTAATTCACACGCTTGGCTATCAACCGCTGGCTTGATAACTTGTCTGATAGGCAGGCCGTATTTTCGAGCAAATTCAAAGTCGCGCTGGTCGTGCGCAGGCACGGCCATGACGGCACCTGTGCCGTACGTCATCAGCACAAAATTGGCGACATAAATGGGCACCTGTTGATGTGTGATGGGATGCACGGCTTTGAAGCCGCTGTCCATGCCCATTTTTTCCATGGTGGCCATATCAGCTTCTGCTACTTTGACGTGACTTTGTTGTTGAATGAAGTCCGCCAACGCCGGGTCAGTCAAAGCAGCTGCTTCCGCCAGAGGGTGCTGGGGCGCCACAGCCAGATAAGTCACACCCATCAAAGTATCGGGGCGAGTGGTGTATACCGTCAGCTCATCGGATCGGCCCGCGATGCCAAAACTGAGTTGGACACCCTCAGAGCGCCCAATCCAGTTTGCTTGCATGGTACGAACTTCTTCGGGCCAGCCGTCCAGTTTTGCGAGATCATCCAACAATTCCTGCGCATATGCGGTGATCTTGATAAACCACTGTGGGATTTTGCGACGTTCAACCAGGGCGCCTGATCGCCAGCCACGGCCATCCACGACTTGCTCATTCGCCAAAACCGTCTGATCTATGGGATCCCAATTAACGTCGGCTTCTTTTTTATACACCATGCCTTTTTCAAACAGGCGCGTAAAAAACCATTGTTCCCAGCGGTAGTAATCAGGATGGCAGGTTGCCAGCTCCCGGCTCCAATCATAGGCATAACCCAGTTGCTTGAGCTGTTTACGCATATAGTCGATATTGCTCCAGGTCCATGTAGCCGGAGCAATGTTGCGTTGCATGGCAGCATTTTCTGCTGGCAGACCGAAGGCGTCCCAGCCCATGGGTTGCAGCACATTCTTGCCAAGCATGCGCTGGTGCCTTGCGATCACATCACCTATCAGATAATTGCGTACGTGGCCCATATGCAGGTGGCCACTTGGGTAGGGGAACATCGACAGGCAGTAAAATTTTTCTTTGCTGCTATCTTCACTGACCTTGAAGGACTGGTGTGTTTCCCAGTATTGCTGCGCTTGCGACTCCACTTCCTGTGGCTGGTACTGCGTATCTGCCTGTGTATTCATGATGGTTTAGTGCATCTCAAAAATAGCGTTCTGCTAAAAAATTAGTTTGTCTCAGTTTTGTTGCTCGGCTTTGTAGGGGTTTTCAAACCCCAGCTCAGCCAGAATCAGTGTCTCCAAGGTTTCCATGGCCAGCGCTTCCGCCTCGGTCTCATGGTCGAATCCGTTTAGATGAAGCATGCCGTGGACCAGCATGTGCGCCCAATGGGCGGGGAGACTTTTATCCTGAGCTTCCGCCTCACGTGCGACCACCGTTGCGCAGATCACCAAATCGCCTAACGGTATTTCATCAAGGTTGTGCACTATCTCGTCGGGAATTTCGACACCAAACGATAAAACATTGGTGGCGTAGTCCTTTTGTCTGTATGCCAGATTGATGGCCGCTGACTCTTCTTCATCAACGATGCGCAGCCCCAGACTCAATGGTTTGTTCGTGGCCTCAAGATGCTTTAAAACGGCTTCCCCCCAGGTCTGTAGCTGAACAGCACCGGGGACATTTGTGCTGGCACTGTCGTTGATCACGTCAATAATCACGGTCATAAGTGCTGGTACCATCCGGGTTCAGTGACGAAATAGTGGTTTTCTTTTCATACGCGTCATAGGCTTCAACAATGCGTTGAACGAGAGAGTGTCGTACAACGTCTTTTGAATCAAAATAGTTGAACCCTATGCCATTCAAACCCTCCAGCACTTTTATGACGTGGACTAACCCGGATCTTGTGCCTTTGGGAAGATCAATTTGTGTCACATCCCCGGTAATAACGGCAGTAGACCCAAATCCGATACGGGTCAAGAACATTTTCATCTGTGACACGGTTGTATTCTGGCTTTCGTCCAGAATAATAAATGAGCCGTTTAAAGTTCTGCCACGCATGTATGCCAGTGGTGCTACTTCGATCACATTTTTCTCAATCAATCGAGTGACTTTCTCAAACCCCAACATTTCGTAAAGCGCGTCATAAAGTGGCCGCAGATAGGGATCAATTTTCTGACTGAGATCGCCAGGCAAGAAACCCAGTTTTTCGCCCGCTTCAACTGCCGGACGCACCAACAGCAGACGTTTGACCTTGTCCTGCATCAACGCCTCAACGGCACAGGCCACGGCAAGGTAGGTTTTTCCTGTGCCTGCCGGCCCGATGCCAAAATTGATATCCAGTGACTGGATTGACTCAACATAACGCCGCTGATGTTTGCCGCGCGGTTTAACCGAGACATGTGGTGTCTTGATCAATATGGGCTTGAAGTCATCTGTCTCTTGGGCCGTCGATGGCTGCTGACTGTCTATGCCTGCCGCAACACTGGTGTCTCGCAAAGTCAAATGTATCAGATCAGGCGTGATCAGGCTGCCGTCAGCAGTCCCTGAGTAGAGCGTTTCCAACACGCGCGTAGCTTCTGCCACTGATGAAGGCATGCCAGACAATTGAAAAATGTTGCCACGCTGTCGAATTTCGATCGCCAGTGCTTTTTCAATCTGATGGATGTTTTCGTTCAGTTGCCCGCACAAGTTTGCCAGACGATGTGTGTTTTCAGGCTCAAGAGTGAGTCTGTGAGTGTGCTGTTCAGTGGTCATGCCGCTCGGCTTATACCTCCAGAGTCGCTTATGCAGTTTGTGCGCAAGCAGACCCCTCAAGATTCAAGGAAGAAGCATGAAGTATAGAGCAATTCCCGGCTAAAGTTCACCTGCCAGAGAGTTTGGAAACGCATCAGTAATTTTGACCTCAACAAACTGGCCAATCAGACTCAGGTCATCACTGGAGAAATTCACAACCCTGTTATTTTCTGTGCGCCCGGCTAACAGGCTGACGCCATGACGAGCGGGGCCATTGACCAGAATACGCTGGGTAGTGCCCACCATTTTCTCGCTGATTGCTGCCGCCTGCTGCAGGATTTGTGCTTGTAAAACGGCAAGGCGGTGTTTCTTTTCCTGCTCGCTGGTGTGATCTGGCAGATCTGACGCAGGTGTTCCTGGTCGAGGGCTGAAAATAAAGCTGAATGATGTGTCGTAACCCACATCGATAATCAGGTTCATGGTGTCTTCAAAGTCCTTTTGAGTCTCGCCGGGAAAACCAACAATGAAGTCAGACGACAGGCTGATATCAGGGCGAATGGCCTTGAGCTTACGTATGATGGATTTGTACTCCAACGCTGTATGTCCGCGCTTCATGGCTGCCAATATACGATCAGATCCGCTCTGGATTGGCAGATGCAGATGGCTGACCAGTTCTGGAACATGGTTATAAATATCGATCAGGTTGCTGCCGAACTCTACTGGATGCGAGGTTGTGAATCGAATCCGGTCGATACCGTCGATAGCAGCGATGTAGCTGATCAATGTTGCAAAATCAACAATCTGCCCGTCATGGCTGAGGCCGCGATAAGCGTTTACGTTCTGTCCAAGCAGATTGATTTCGCGAACCCCTTTGCTGGCCAGATGCACGGCTTCCGCCAATACATCATCCAGCGGTCGGCTGACTTCTTCGCCACGGGTATAGGGTACAACGCAGAATGAACAATATTTGCTGCAGCCTTCCATCACCGTCAGAAATGCTTCGCATCCAGACACGGAGGGTTCGGGCAGGCGGTCGAATTTTTCGATTTCAGGAAAGCTGATATCTACAACAGGGCCATAACCATTCGATTTATTGAGCATTTCGGGTAGTTTGTGTAAGGTTTGTGGGCCAAACACTACGTCCACATAAGGTGCGCGTTTACCAATAGCGGCACCTTCCTGGCTGGCAACACAGCCGCCGACCGCAATTTTGATCTCGGGTCTGGCCTTTTTTAAACCCTTCCATCGCCCCAGCTGGTGAAATACTTTTTCCTGTGCTTTCTCTCGGATGGAGCAGGTGTTGAGCAGCAAAATATCGGCTTCTTCCGCGCTTGCTACCAGATCGGCACCATGGGTTTCCTGAAGTAAATCAAGCATGCGGGACGAGTCATACTCGTTCATCTGACAACCATGGGTCTTAATAAAGACTTTTTTTCGCACTGTGCTGGAAGGTATGTCGTTGCTCATGTTTTACATCGCTCGGAAAGACATTCAGGAATTGACCCTGACGAAAAGCCGCGGATTATAACAGCAAATTGGCGGTGCTGCTGTATCTGGGCGGCTACTTTGAGCTACAATGCGCGCCTTGACCCGAGTCACCCCATTTGTTTTATCCGCGTTTTTGAGAGAGTACGATGGCCATCCGCCAAGAAATTTATCGCATCACCTTCCTCAACAAAGGCAAAGTCTATGAGATTTTTGCCCGCCAGGTCTATCAAAGCGAGCTTTACGGTTTTATTGAAGTCGAAGAGTTTCTTTTTGACGAGCGTAGTCAAATGCTTGTTGATCCCAGCGAAGAAAAACTGAAAATGGAGTTTCAGGACGTCAAGCGTAGTTTTATACCTCTGCAAGCCATTCTGCGTATTGATGAAGTAGAAAAGACAGGCGTGGCCAAAATCAGCAGCGGCGACAATATCATGCCGTTTCCATTGCCCGCTTTTGGTACGCGCAATTCCGGAAACACTGGCAACGAAAGCTAATGCATCGCTTGCTTGAGTTTTATCTATCCCCATGTCAAATGCCTGCCTTTTTGCTCAGGCATTCAGTTTCAATTCAGACTCCTTGTTGTATAACTGAACCCGTAAGCACTTAATTCCAGATGTTCCAACAGAATCTCTGTGAAGTTTGCGCGATGGTGCTCAATTCGACGGAGGACAGGCAATGAAACTTTTTCCGACCTCAATTCAATCTTCGAGAAGCAAACGCTTGCTGAATAGCATGATGCTCGGCGCGGTGATTGTACTGGCATGCACAGGCGCAAGTACTGCGTTTGCAGACAGGACATACACAACCGTCGTTCGTGAGACGGTTTATTACCCCCCATCCAGAGTCATTGTGTCACCGACCGTCATTGTGCCCGTCAGCAACTCGGTCTATATCGGTGTCGGTGGCGGAACGTATGTCACTCATCAGCCTAGACAAACCGTTGTTTATCGCGAAGTGACGCGACACAACGATCGATATGATGATCGTTACGATGATCGTTACTACAGGGGTAACAAGTATCAAGGTAACTCGGTGTGGGGTTACTCAGGACATGGCAATGCGCATGGTCATCGCAACAAAGAGCCGGTTCGTGGGCGCTGGTCGGGCTCCGATCGTCGCAGAGACGTCATTTATGTTGAAAAGGATGGACGCCGGAATTCAAGTTACCGGGAAACCGAAAGGCGCAGTGTCGAAATTCGCGACCGCAGCCGCTAATCGCGGCCATTGAGGAAGGGTAATTATCAGACTGGTTTGTGGGGAGGGATGGTGTTTGAAACCAGACCTCCCTTTTTTTACGCTTTGTTGAAAAAGGCGTTCAGACTCATTCAGGCCTGGGTGTCTAGTGCCGCAAGCTCAACGCACAGCACAAAAACCTGCATGGCCTCATCAATTTCTGCCAGGCTTGGAAAGGAAGGCGCAAGGCGGATATTGCTATTCTGAGGGTCTTTTTTATACGGCCAGGTTGAACCGGCGGGTGTCAGTTTTACGCCGGCGCCTGCACATAACTTCACTACCTTGTCGGCCATACCCGGCAAGGTGTCAAACAAAATGAAGTAACCGCCTGCTGGCACCGTCCAGCTGCCAAGCTTTTGCCCGTTGACTGTTTTACCTGCAAGCCCTTGATTCAAATGCTTTAACACCAGTTCAAACTTGGGCTGCAAAATGACGCGATGTTGTTGCATTAATCCGCGCAGGGTTGGCAGGTCTTTCAGAAAACGTATATGCCTAAGCTGATTAACTTTATCTGGCCCTATTGTTGAAATACCAAGCAGATCAGCAAAATGTTTGATGTTACTTTCAGACGTGGCAATAAAGGCAATACCAGCACCGGCCAATGTGATTTTGGACGTTGAACCAATCACAATGACGTTATCGAGCGTGCCGTGGTGTTCGCTCAGAGCGATCACGTTGGCCAGTTCCGGGGGATTATCGACCAGATGGTGTTCAGCGTAGGCGTTGTCCCACAAGATTCTGAAGTTGGCACCCGCGATAGTGCCCAGTCTGGCAAAACGCTCAACGACGTCAGCTGAATACACGACGCCATTCGGATTGGCGTATTTGGGTACGCACCAGATGCCTTTGATCAGAGGGTCGTTGCGTAACAACGCTTCGATACTGTCCATATCTGGACCCTTGTCATCCATGGTGACGGGAATCATTTCGATACCCAATGCTTCACAAATGGAAAAGTGGCGATCATAGCCGGGCGCAGGGCACAGGAACTTGATGCGTTGGCCATTGGTCGCTTCTTTGATCCATGCCGAGTCAGCGCCGCGCACGCCATGCAGGTAGGCTCCTTCTACATACTGGTACATCATCTGCAGAGAGCTATTACCTCCCACCATGATCTGCGAGGTTTTGGCGCCGAGATAGTCTGCTGCAAACTGGCGTGCCTCCGGGATGCCCAGTCCGCCGCCATAGTTGCGTGCATCCGAGCCGTCGGAGCACTTGAAATCGCCTTGCAGTATGCCGTCCATTGCATTGCTGAGATTTAGCTGTGCCGTGGCTGGTTTTCCCCGGGTTAAATCCAGGTTAAGGCTTTTTGCCTGAATTTGCTGGTACTGGTTCAGTAATTCCTGGCGACGTGCCTGTGTGGTGCTGGTGCTCAAGTGAGACTCCTTGATCAAATCGGAACTGGAAAGCTGGTTTTGTCTAATGCCGGGCTAGGCGGTAGACATTTACTGGCAAAGCGGGGCGCGATTTTACAGTATACTCGCTGCAACTTCGATGCACCGGGTGAGAATTCATGAACAAACGCAAGTCAGGTAATGTTCTTGAACTATCAGATCACGCATCATCGATTGACTTCCCCGGCCTTGCCGAGCGACATCCTTATGATGTGTTAGGGCCAGACCAGGTGTTGGACGCCGTTGAGGGTTTGGGTTTGTCGAGCAGCGCCCGGGTTTTTGCTCTGAACAGTTATGAAAATCGTGTGTATCAGATAGGGTTGGAGAATGGCAGTTTTGTGATTGCCAAGTTTTATCGGCCTGAACGCTGGAGTGACGCGCAGATTCTTGAAGAACATGCGTTTACTTTGGAGCTGGAGTCACTCGAAATTCCGGTAGTCCCGCCGCTGTTGGTTGATGGTAAGACCTTACATGCCTGCGTTTTTGGCGATCAGACATTCCGTTTTTCTCTGTTTCCGCGACTGGCGGGTCGGCCACCCGAGTTGGATAATCCAGATAATCTGCAAGTGATGGGGCGGTTCCTCGGGCGAGTACACCGCGTGGGCTCAAAAACCTTATTTCAACATCGTATTGAACTGAGCATTGATCAGTGGGCCGCGAAAAGCAGATCTTTTCTGATTGAGAGGAATTTTATACCTGCCGCGTTGATGCCCGCCTACGCGTCTTTGACGCTGGATTTAATCGAGCGAATCAATAGGGCATTCAACAATTGTGGCCCCTTACAGCGTTTGCGCCTGCATGGTGATTGTCATCCCGGCAATGTGCTTTGGCGAGGAGATCAGCCCTGGTTTGTCGATTTTGATGATGCCATCAATGGTCCAGCCATCCAGGATTTGTGGATGATGTTGTCGGGTGATCGTGATCAGCGTCAGGCACAGCTGTTGGAAATCATCGAAGCTTACGAGGAGTTTTTTGAGTTTGATGCGGCTGAGCTGGCATTGATTGAGCCACTGCGTACCTTGCGCATCATGCATCACAGCGCATGGCTGGCAAAACGCTGGACAGATCCGGCATTCCCGCGCAGCTTCCCTTGGTTCAACACGGAACGTTATTGGGCGGAACATATTCTGGAGTTGCGAGAGCAGCTCGCAGCCTTGGATGAGCCGCCGCTGCGACTGTTTCCCTATTAAGGAGCTGCTTGCTCTGTAAGCAGGGCGGTCAGAGCCTGCTCTAGCAATTCAGTGTCACCTTGCCGGAAGCCTTTGTGTACTTTGCGGATAATCCCCGTGCGATCAATGAGAAATGAGGTTGGCATTCCGACTACACCGTACTGATCCATCACCTCTGCAGTTTGATCTAACGCGACGCGGTAGGCGAGTGGTACGGCGAGGTCGTCCAGAAAATCCAGCGCATCTTCGACTGGATCGTCGATTGTAATGGCAACTACTTCAAAGCCCTGGTCTTGATATTTTTCATACAAAGTGTGAATTTCTGGCAGCGAGCGCAGGCAAGGAACACACCACGATGCCCAAAAATCCACATACACAATCTGACCGCGCAGCTCGCTGAGGGTGACGGCCGCTTCGTTTTTACGCACACCTAGCAAGGTAAAATCAGGCGCGATTACGCCCTCCTCAACTGCCATCAGTGGCTGGGCAAGCAGCGCAAGACTGAGTACAAAACCGATAAAAACTGGTCTGAGATGATTGATCATAGGCGGCTTTTTTCGCGGGCTGCTCATGCGGCAGTACTGCGGATATTGGAGAATCCTTGCATCAATTCGTGCCAGCGCTGACGGCGCAGTTTCAGTTGATAACGTGCCTGGCGATAACTGTCTCGTAATGCCAAGCGTTCCCAGCGCTCATTGATCTGATCATGCAGTTGGTTACTTTTTGCGTCATACCACTCTTGCTGATGTTTAGCCCACATATCCAATGTGTTTTTAAGCTCGTGATATTCGGCTTCTATACGCGCGCGCCATTTATCAGCATTGGCCAGACTGCTACAGCGCTGTGTCGCATGTTGATATTGCATTTCAAGACGGGCAGATTCAATGACTAGTGCCGGAACCCGCTTCAGATCACTGGTTAAACCAATCCAGGAGCAAGCCAGGATCAGCCACTTTGTTGGATCAAAGTGCCACCAGCGTATGCCGTTACGGTAATCCCATTGAAAAGTGTGGTGATAATTGTGATAACCCTCGCCGTAGGTGACCAGTGCAAGATAGGGATTGTCACGTGCGGAGCTTTTGTCACTGTATGGTTGACGCCCCCACATGTGCGCAATGGAATTGATCAGCCAGGTTACGTGCTGACTGAGCACAAGTCTGAGCACTCCACTTAACATCAGACCCGCAATGATACTGCCGCCTAAGTAACCCAGAAACGCAGGTACTGCAATATTCATAATCAGCACAAGCGCCAGATAGTGTTTGTGTTGCCACTGTAGAATTGGGTCTTGCTGCAAGTCTTTGATATTTGAGAAGTCGCGCTGGCCGCTGGGGTAGTTTCGCAAAATCCATCCCATATGGGAGAACCAGAAGCCTCGACCAGCGGAATAGGGGTCGCGATCATTGTTATCAACATATTGGTGATGTCGGCGATGGTCAGACGCCCAGTTAAACACGTCATTCTGCAGTGCGCATGCGCCCCCCAGAGCAAACATCAATCGCAGGGCCGGGTGAGCCTTGTAGGTTTTGTGTGACCACAGACGATGGTAACCAGCCGTGATGGAAAGACCACAAAAACCCATCATGCAGACAAACATGATCCAGTGAATGGTGCTGTACCCTACTAGAAATCCATAAAGTGGGACCAAGGTAGCTGCGGCTAGCGGCGTTGCAGTAAACAGAATCATGTTGGTCCAATTGATAGGGGGTTTTTCTGCGGCGCTGGGATGAGAGTCTTGAATGGACATAACGTTTGGAGATTCCTCAAAATATTTGAATACATGCATAAGACAGCAGTGACTGGCTGTTTGTTGCAGGAACAGAATATTACATGTGTATTGACCGATTAGAAACATTCCTGATCGGCAAGGTATGATGTACATCATGACCAGAGACAAATTTACAGCAGGAATTTTGCAGGAGCCGCAAGCAATGACAAGTACTCAACTACAGGATCTGGTGGTAGATCTGCAAACGCGTTTTGCCTTTCAGGAAGACAGCATTCAAACCTTGAATGACATTGTGACCCGGCAACAGCGCCAGATTGATGTGCTGGAAAGGGAGCTGGAAATGCACCGTGAAAAACTGACCGAGCTTATACAGTCAGCCGCGGAGCGCTCACCCACGGTATCTGCAACAGATGAGCGGCCGCCGCATTACTGATGGATGCAGTTCCCTTATCGGGACACTGCCATCACATCATCAGCCTGCAGGCCCTTGTCGCCAACACTGACAGAAAATTCAACACGTTGACCGTCTTTGAGTACGCGGTGTCCTTCGCCTCTGATGGATCTGAAATGGACAAAGATGTCCTCGCCGCTGTCGCGGGTTATGAATCCAAAACCCTTGCTGGCATTAAACCATTTTACCTGCCCGGCTTCACGTTTAGCGCCCGATGCTGCCCCCTGAGGATTTGCCGCTTTTGGTGCAGCTTCGCGTCGTGACGAGGCCTCGGGCTTTGCGTGCTTTTGGGCGGGGCGAGGGTTAACAGTCCTTAAAGACAACCAAGCACTGAATCCACTAAAGATAAACACCAGACCAGTAATAGAGAGTATCAGTGAAGTCAACGAGCTGGCTTGCAATTGCTGGATCAGGACGTAGGTGAGGGGTAAAGAAATAATGGTTGATAACAGGGTCGAGCTGGCTATTTTGCGGAACATTGAGTATCTCATGAAGCTTTGTGCTTGATTGCGAAGATGGTTTTAATTGTTATTTTGCCAAGGCAACCCCGATTTTACCGCTATCTGATACTAAAGCAATCAGCTCGACGACAAGTTGCCTCGCTACAGCGTCGAGTCACCAGCAAACTGTTACGAAGTTGGCTTTTTGTTCAGTGGCGATTCAGCTAGCCAGTCGTAGTCTGTATCGGTGCCAAAGCACACTATTCACGTTATATCGTTGCAAACAGAGCCGAAAGCAGAGGTGACCTATGAAGGATTCAAAATATTTTGCACTGGTTAAAACAGCGGCCAAACGCACGGCAATCATTATTGGCATACTGGGAGGCGGAGGCATTTTATTCGCCAGCCCCGTTTTAGCGCAGTCTCAGTATGTGTATGCGCAAGTGCTGGAGTCGCGCGCGATTTATCAGTCCGTTACCGTAGCCGCCCCGCGAGAGGAGTGCTGGGAAGAGGAGGTTCGCGTGCGAGAATCTCGTCAACGTGGCAGTCAAACTCCCGTGTTAATCAGCACCATCATCGGGGGTGCGCTTGGCAATGCGGTTGGAAACAATAAATCCAGTCAGCGTGTCGGCACGGTGGTGGGTGCAATGTTGGGGCACTCGGTTGGTCGTGATATAGTTCGAGCTGATTCACGACCCCAGACAGCACGTTACCAGACCGTACAACACTGCGAATCTGTCACAGCCTACCGTGACGAAGAGCGATTGATGGGATATCAGGTTCGTTATCTGTACAACGGGGAGGAGTTTACCGTTCGCACTGAGCAAGATCCCGGTGAGCAGATACGACTACGTGTCAGCCACGATCCGGTACTCTGAACTCGGTTGCCCAATATTATGGAGCGTTATGAAACCGTCAGGCTCAAAATCATGTGTTCGCATATCGCCTTGGGGAGCCATGCAGAAACTTCTGCTGATTGCTGCAGTACTCCTCATTCCGATGTGGAGTCTTTTGGTGTCAGCTCAGCAACAAGAGGACTCTGCTGTCAGAGCTGAAAGTGATCAGCCGGCGCGGTCTGTGAGTGAAAGGCAGGCTCTGGAACTGGTCAGAGCACGTTTTCCTGGCAATATCATCAGCATCAATGAGGTCAGGCAGGGTGAACGGATCAGATTCAGAGTCCGTATCGATAACGAGGGCAATATTTATACAGTATATGTTGATCAGTCCACAGGGGCGGTCAGCCGGGAGTAGGGTATGCGCTTGTTAGTGGTAGAGGATGAAAGCCTGCTGCGACAGCAGCTAGTGATGGGTTTGCAGCGGGCCGGATTTGTTGTTGATGATGCTTCAGACGGCAAAGCCGGACTGTTTCAGGCATTGGAGTACGATTACGATGCAGCGATTATTGATCTGGGATTGCCGCAACTCGATGGCATCAGTGTGATTCGAAAGCTCAGAGAAGCGGGTCGAAAGTATCCTGTATTGATTTTAACGGCGCGAGGCGACTGGCAAGACAAAGTCGCGGGTCTTGACGCTGGCGCCGATGATTATGTGGTCAAGCCGTTCAGAATAGAGGAGATTCAGGCACGATTGAATGCCTTGCTACGGCGTGCGGCAGGTTTTGCCAGCCCATTGATATCTGCGGGCCCCATCAGTCTGGACACCAGCAGTAAACGCGTTACGGTCAGCGGCAGCGCGGTTGAGTTGACGGCCTATGAATACAAGACACTGGAATATCTGATGATGCATATTGATCAAGTAGTCTCGAAGGCTGAGCTGACCGATCATCTGTATGCACAGGACTACGACAGAGACAGCAACGTACTGGAGGTGTTTATCCGTCGTTTGCGTCAGAAACTGGATCCTGATCAGTCTCTGCAACCCATTGATACCGTTCGTGGCCAGGGATACCGGCTGCGAATCATGGACTGATATGTTGTCAGGGCGCGATGCCGGTTATTCCTTGCAAACGCGCCTGCTGATGGCAGTGACCTTGTTATTGACTGTGTTTCTTGGTTTGACAGGGTTTGTCCTCGATAGAGCATTCCGCAACAGTCTGGAGACGGGTGTTGCCGAGCAACTGCAGACGCAACTTTATGTTTTGTTAGCAGCTGTTGATGAGGATGCTGGCCAGTTTTATGTCAGCGAAAATCTGCGTGAACCCCGCTTCAGCCAATTAAACAGCGGACTGTATGGTCTCATCAGCAGTCCGGGTCAGGGGGAGTTGCTGCGGACGCAATCTGCGCTCGAGTTTGTGTTGCCTGACATCGCGCTAGCCGACATATCTGCTGATGACTTGAATCGGGGTGAAACCAGGTTTGGTCGGATTTCCGCGGCTGATGGTCAATTTGACTACTTTGAAATCAGTTATGCGGTGACCTGGGAGAACAGGCCGCAGGCCATCGTTTTCCAAGTGCTGGAATCGGCCGATGGTTATTGGGCAGAGGTCGCAGAGTTCCGAACCAGTCTGTTTTCCTGGTTTGGTGCCTTGGCAGTTTTATTATTGATTTTCCAGTTGTTATTGCTGCGCTGGGGGCTATCGCCACTGCGCAGGCTAGCGCGTGATTTAAAGCAAATTGAGAATGGACTTGTGGAATCACTTGGAAATCACTACCCATCAGAACTCAGTTCAGTCACCCAGAACCTGAACCTGTTGATTCAGTCCGAACGCAAGCAGCAGACGCGTTACCGCACAACGCTGGGCGATCTGGCGCATAGTCTGAAAACACCGCTAGCTGTCATTCAAGGGGAAGTGTCGGCAAGTGCTGATCCGGGCTTGCCACATGAGCAACGCATCGAGCGACTGGCCATGGTGCAGGAGCAACTCGACAGAATGAATCAGATCATCACCTATCAGCTGCAAAGAGCAGTGCGTTCGGGAAGTGTTGGCAGCCTCGCGAGCCAGGTCAATATCAAGGATACCGCGGCCAGTTTATGTCGGGCGCTTGAAAAGGTGTATGTCAGCAAAGCTGTTGTGTTCGATCAGCAGATTGACCCGCGGGTGTTGTTTTTGGGAGATGAACGAGACTTGATGGAGCTAATGGGCAATCTGCTCGATAACGCCTGTAAATATGGTCGTGGCAAAATTCGTGTTAATGGGCATCTGCTGGGCGATAACCCGCCGCGTTTTGAGTTGCTTATCGAAGACAACGGCGCTGGCATAAATCCGGACGATAGCGATCGGATACTTCAGCGTGGGGTGAGACTGGACACACTCGCCCAAGGGCAGGGAATCGGCCTGGCGGTAGTGGCAGATATTGTGCAGAGCTACGGCGGCAAAATCAGTGTCAGTTGCAGTGATATGCTGGGCGGTGCAGCAATCTCAGTGCTGCTGAGTAATATTCGTCTTGCGCTTTAGAAAAATATTGCAGCGAGGCAGGACGCCAGGGTCATGGCAAACAAGAACCACTTGATGGTGTTTTGACTTGCCTTGATCGCAAACTTGACGCTGAAGTAACTTCCAAGCATCGTGCCGATTGCCAGAATCAGTCCGGGTATCCACTTCACTTGGTCAAACCAGATAAAAATCCCCAGTGAAACGCTCGTAAATGCCAATGTACAGACCATCTTCAAGGCATTGGCTCGCACCAGATCATAACGCAGACCACCGGCAAGCGCGGCAAGCAAGATAAATCCGACACCAGCCTGGACAAATCCACCATAAACGCCCGCAAGCACCAGGCCCCACCAGGCCCCTTGATGCTGATTGACAGATTGCACAGGAGTGCCGGGTTCTGGTGCCAAAAAACCGGGTTTGATCAGGATGACCGCTGACATAGTTAGCACCGTGCCAAGCAAAAGAGGCTTTAGAGCAACATCGGGTGTTAATGCCGCCGCCAGTGCACCAATGACGCCGCCAATTATGTTGGGAACCAAGATGGGCAGAATTGACGGGGTATCAAGCCGACCGTATTTATGGAACCCGCGAACGGCTACGACACTTTGCAAAATCACCCCGACTCGATTGGTACCATTTGCAACATCTGCAGGCAGGCCGAGGACCATCAACATCGGCAAAGTTAGATTTGATCCTCCCCCTGCAAGCGTATTTACCCAGCCAGCGATCATACCCATCAGCACAAGTACGCCCAGCAAAACAATATCGTATTCCATGGCTGATCGACCTGTTTGCTAAGCGCAAGCGCTGTGAAGGCGCGAATTATAGGTTTCTAGTAAGCAAAATTGCAAAACAGGCGTGGTGACTGACTATACTCCTTGAGGACATGTCACCGGAGAAACCTGATGCGCAAAAGGAACTTGCCACTACAAACAGGCAGCGGCTTGATCGAGGTGTTGATGACCGCGATAGTCATTGGCGTGGGTGTCTTAGGTCTTCTGAGGCTGCAGAGCCTTAGTTTGGTGCTTGCCCAGGACTCCCTGCAACGTCAGACAGCAACATGGTTGCTGATGGATCTGTCCGAGCGTGCACGAGTTACTTCGGAGGCGTTTCAGCACATTGATAGCACTTATCTGAACAACCTAATATCAACGACGGAAAGCTGTGCTAGAGAGGCGCGCTGTACACCTGAACAGTTTGCACGGCATCAGGTTTTTGCATGGAAAAACCACGCTGCTGTGCAGCTGCCAGACGCGGAGATAGGGATAGATCGTTCGTCAGGGCTGGGTGGCGTAAGTTGGCAGGTTTCGATCAGCTGGTTTTCGGATGCTGGCGAGCCTATTACCGGGCGGATTGTGTTGTGAGGGTGTGCCGCTTTCATCAACAGGGCTTGTCCATGCTGGAATTGACACTCAGCAGCGGGATTGCATCGGCATTATTCTTATTGATCCTGCACCTGTTCAGTTATAGCAATTCTATCGGGCTGGAGCATCAGCGCCTGAGTCGGCAACTGGAGAATGCGGCGTCCGTTCGACATTTGCTCAGTCACAGTGTTCGTGATGCTCTGTTTGTTGATCTGAATGAGAGTCAATCCAGTGAACCTCAACAATCTTGTCTTGGCATTTTTCATAACCAGGTGTGCTACCCGCCTTTTCAAAGTTGGAAACAAGGCTCTATCGGCCCAGTGGTGTCACCCGCCGTTGTGCCTGATTCTTATCTGATCTGGTTAAAGCAATCCTGTTGTCCGGGTGTTATGGCTGATCTTTGGTTTCTCGCTTATCGCGGAGGAAGCAATGCCAATCCTCCTTCATTGTTCCGGCGCAGGCAGCTCAGTGATGGCAGATTTTCTGCTTCTGAAGAAGTGGTCGAAGGGGTTGCACAATTGACACCTGAGCTGACACTTGCACTGCGCGATGAACTAGATAAATCCCTTGTCTACATGACGGGTTTGAGTCCCGAACACATCGACAACTGGTGGGCTGTTGCAGCAGTTCAGTTTTACGTCAGCTTGGGACTGACAACATCAGCCAATGCCAACAATAAAAATCACTCGTTTTTTGTGGCCGCGCGACAATGGGCTCGTTGAAGCGGAGGTTGTCTCACACCTATCTGACTCGTCGCTACGCAGGCTCGATCTTGATTGTCTGCATGGTATTTCTTGCCGCACTGTCTATCACCGCAATGGCCGCATTTGAGTTGTCTTTACTCGGACGTAAAATGATTTTTGCCTACGCAAACCACAATAACGCATTTCTCGATGCGGAGAACCAGTTGCTTGAAGTTGAACAGCAGGTCTGGCAGCAACTGGATAGACTTGGTCTGACATCCACAATGTCGATATGGTCTGCGGAGCCTGCACAAGAAGGCGCTGAGCATATTTCTGTGACCTTTGCTGCGCAGTGGGCAAAAACCGAACTTAGCACTGTACAGTGTGGAAACTTGTTTTCCGTCACCACAATGGAGCATCCGCAGGCGAGCTCAACTGCTCTGCGGCCCAGTGCTGAGTGGTTTGTGTGTTGCGAAACAGCTCTGGACTGTGAGCAGAGCCGGTTTTTGTCAACACGTAGGCAGTGGCGGCGCGGTCACTTTCAGTAAGATTGCTTACAGGCAGGCAAGTTGATTATCTGAAGCAAATCGCACTCGCCCGGCTGAATTTATCAACATTTGCTGAGGTGTGAATGCTGTTTGTGGGGCTGGGCACCAGGTGAAAGTGCCATTTTGATCAGCGAGCTGGCCGAGTGCGTCAATCCTGATGGACTGTCGATTACCGAAGGCGCGCCAACTGATGGTGCCTCGCAGAGCATGGGAAGCACCGTTTGTACCTGATGTCCAGCTCACTACGTCTATCAGCTGATCGCCTTCAGTTTTTTGTCGATTGTTGTCCCTGTCGATAAACGAAATTGCCCCTGCGCTCCAGTTGTTCTCACAATTCAATCCATCGCTGCTGGGGCAGATCACAGTGACAAGATGTGTGGCAATTGAGGTTGCTCTGGCGTTTGCTAAAAGAGCGGTCATGTGTGTAAACACCCTGTTTGCCTCGTTGCGCTGGGCAAAATCAAGTGCAGGCAGTGCCAAGCGAGCAAGCACTGCTATAATCGCCATGGTTAAAAGCAGCTCCAACAGGGTAAAACCCTGTTGAGTGTTTTTTGGATATTTGCTGCGGACTTGGGCTGATTGCATGTGTTGAATTTCCTGCTTTTCTGAATCAGTGAATCAGAGATGACCACAACGGTCCTCTGACATCAGTCTAGCAGTGGATAAGGAGAGGTGCCTTTTTTGACTGATTACTTGATTGTGGGTGCCGGCATATCCGGTTTGCTGGTGGCAAGGGAATTATTGGCTGCGGGCGCAACCGTATGTCTGATTGATCGCAATGAGGCGGGTCGAGAAGCATCGTGGGCGGGAGGCGGTATCGTTTCACCACTTTATCCATGGCGATATTCAGAAGCTGTTACTGCCTTGGCATGCAGAGCGCAAGACATCTATCCTCTGTTGACTGCTGATTTATTCAATGAAACAGGCATCGATCCGCAATACCGCGAGTGCGGGCTGCTGATGTTAGAGGTGCCCGATCGTCAGCAGGCGCTGTATTGGTCAACCCAGTATTCGCGGCCTGTTCAGCTTTGGGATGAACAGCGAATCTATGCCCATGAACAGGCACTTGCCCCAGGCAGTGTTAGCGCACTGTGTATGCCAAGTGTTGCAAATGTCCGCAACCCTCGGCTATTGCAGGCGCTGCGAGCGTCAGTGATTTCCTACAATGCTGCAGTCCTAAAGGAGCATTGTGAACTTTTATCCTTAAACTCAAGTGACACACACGCCATTTCGGCTTGTGTGAGGCAAAACGGTGTCGTTAGCCAGATATCCTTTGGAAGTGTCATTGTTACAGCGGGCGCATGGACGGGGCAGCTGATTGCCGGCTTGCAGACAGATATTGGCATGGGCATTGCGGAACCCCGTGTTCAGGTTGCGCCGGTGAAAGGCGAGATGTTGCTTTATCGCACCGACCGAAAATTACTGAACGGTATTGTGTTGAGCAATGGCCGTTACTTGATCCCGCGTGAAGATAATCTGATATTGGCAGGCAGTACGCTGGAATATAGCGACTTTGATAAAACAATCACTGAGCAAGCTCGAAGTAGCCTTGTTGCCAGCGCTATTGGCATGGTGCCAGCACTGGCTGAGTCGACGATTGTGGCGCAGTGGGCAGGTTTGAGACCTGGCTCTCCTGCCGGTGTTCCCTATATTGGTCGCGTTCAAGGGCTGGATAATGTTTTTGTAAATGCAGGACATTTTCGAAATGGTCTGGTGCTGGCGCCTGCGTCTGCAAAACTGCTGGCCGATATCGTATTGGGGCGTGTACCCGACATTGACCCCACCCCCTATGACCCGATGCGGCAACGCGAGTCAGCTGGTTTTGGATCTTGAATTTACTTGTTCAGCCGCTTTGACGACAATACGCGCGCAAAGTAACAGAGTGGGTGCATGTGCGGCCCGCACACACAGAGGTTGTGATGACAGGTCAGCTAATAGTTGTAATGGCGCAGGTCAATTTTTTGGTCGGCGATATTCCGGGGAATACCGAGCGCATCATTCGACTTTCTCAAGAGGCGGTTGCGTGTTATGGCGCTGATGTGGTTGTTTTTCCAGAATTGGCAGTGACCTCCTACCCACCCGAAGATTTGCTGCTGAGACCGGCGCTGCAAGGGCGGGTTGACCTTGCAATGACAGCCATCATGCAGGCCCGTATACCGGCTGCATTGATTGTCGGGCACCCTCAGCGTGAACATGGCCTGTTGTTAAATGCAGTATCAGTGATTATCGATGGTCAATGTGCTGCCCGTTATTACAAACAACATCTGCCCAATTATCAGGTGTTTGATGAACAACGTTATTTTGCGGCTGGTTCAGAACCCTGCTTTGTCACAATCAAAGGTCTGAAACTAGCATTTACCATCTGTGAAGATCTTTGGAATACCACGCCAATTGAACAGGTTTCAGCGGCGGGCGCTGATTTGCTGATCAATATCAACGCGTCGCCGTTCAGCAAACACAAACTTGAGCAACGCATTGATCTGTTACGACAACGCTCACAGCAGACATCGGCGCCTATCGTCTATGTAAACCTTGTGGGTGGACAGGATGAATTGGTTTTTGATGGTTTTTCCCTGGTTTCTGATGCTGAAGGCAATGTCAGTGTTGCGGGTCCTGGCTTTTCGGAAGCTCTGATCCCGCTCACGTTTGATATAGAACCCGGCAAGCCGGCAGTGCCGCAATTGCCAGTCACGCATTTATTGCCTTCAGTGGAACAACGTTGTTATAACGCCATGGTAATGGGCTTGCGCGACTATGTGAGTAAAAACGGGTTCAAAGCAGTGCTTTTGGGGTTGTCCGGCGGCATCGATTCCGCGTTAACCTTGGCGGTCGCTGTTGATGCCTTAGGAGCTGACAGAGTTAGCGCAGTCATGATGCCATTTACCTATACATCAGAAATGAGTATGAGTCTGGCAAAGGAGCAAGCTGAACGGCTGGCTGTCAATTTTACAGTGGTGTCGATTAAAGACAGTTTTGATGCTTTTATGACCGCACTGTCTGACGAGTTGTCCGGGTTACCGGCGGGATTGGCTGAACAGAATATTCAGGCGCGTTGTCGTGGCGTTTTGCTAATGGCAATTTCTAATAAAAAGGGTGCGCTGGTGCTGACCACGGGTAATAAGAGCGAAGTAGCTGTCGGATATTGCACACTTTATGGTGATATGGCTGGCGGTTTTGGCGTACTAAAAGATGCCAGTAAAATGTTTGTTTATGCGCTTGCCCGTTATCGCAATTCATGTGCCTTGGAAGAGGGAGAGCAATTGGTGATTCCTCAACAAGTAATAGACCGGCCGCCCACGGCAGAGCTGGCGCCAGGGCAACGCGACGATGATAATCTGCCACCCTATGAGCGCCTTGATCAGATACTGGAGCATTACGTCGAGCAGGACCTAAGCGCCGACGACATTGTTGCTCGCGGATTTGAGCGCTCAGAGGTTTTGCGCGTAATCAGACTGGTCGATCTCAACGAGTACAAAAGGCGACAAAGTGCGCCAGGAGTGCGCTTGACCGAACGTGGTTTTGGAAGAGATCGTCGATATCCCATCACACAGGGCTGGAAGGCTTGATTTTAAGGGCTGCTTTATGAAGCAACACATTTTTGACGCGCTTGAGCAATCCCAGGTTTATTTGCAACGGTTTATGTCTTCTGGGGATAGCCTGGACGCAATCGATCGTGCTGCGGCCTTGCTGATAAATACACTTTCCAACGGCAATGCAATTTATGCCTGCGGGAATGGTGGATCAATGAGCGACGCTATGCACTTTGCTGAGGAGTTGACCGGGCGATACCGGAAAAATCGCGCTGGGCTGTCTGCAACGGCTATCAGTGATCCAGGGCATATCACTTGTGTCGCCAATGACTTTGGTTATGAATACATTTTTTCCCGATACCTAGAGGCGCGTGCCAAACCGGGCGATTGTCTGTTAGCCATCAGCACCAGCGGTCGCAGCAATAATGTAATCAAAGCGGTTGAATATGCGCGATCAAATGGAATCGAGGTGGTCAGTCTGACGGGTGCCGCTGAGTCAGCATTGGGTAAGTTGGCAAGCGTTGATATCAGTGCTGGCGCCAGTGACTTTGCTGATAGGGTGCAGGAAGTACATATAAAAATCATACATATCCTGATTGAATCGATCGAAAGGCATTTTTTTCCGGAAAATTACTGACCCGATGCAGCGTTGACTGCATCAGGTAAGTGAGCTTGTTGCCAAGCGGTATTATTGTTGTGGTAGCTCATCTGTTGGNNGAAACTGGTGGCACATCGTCTGGCCGTACAACCGGGCCATTATTACCAAATCTGCCCATCGACAGTATGTTGAGTAACGAGCGGCCAGTATTCAGGGATGCTGATTGTGGCGCGATAGACGGATTGGGGCGCGTAGTCGGTGCCAGTGGTGTGTTATCCGCGTTGCTGCCAAGCAGGCCAAAGCTCACGGTATACAGCAGCGATGGGTTGGTGACATGGTCGCGGACGATAAAGTTGCCGCGGCTGTCTAGCGTCGGGTGATCGGGGAAATTGGTTTTTAACAAAGCGATTGATGTATCTGCCAGATCATCGAGTCCCAGGCGCAAATAGCACTCTGCCATAATTGACACGGCTTCAGCGACGGCTGGGCTACCCTGGAAGTTTTCAACCACATACCGTGCCCGGTTTAGAGCGGCAATATATGCTCTTCTTTCCAGATAATACATAGACACATGTATTTCGTAGGTTGCCAGATTGTTCCGCAGGAAAATCATTCTGGCTTGCGCGTCAGCGGCGTAGTCACTGTCAGGGTAAAGTGCCAGCAGCAGCGAGAATTCGGTGAATGCGTCCCGCGCGCGCGTGATGTCGCGTTTTGAAGGGTCTGTGGGCAGGAATCGACTTATGAATCCGGAGTTCTCATTAAATGAAGCTACACCTTTGAGGTAGTAGGCATAGTCGATGTTCGGATGGTCAGGGTGTAAGCGAATGAATCGATCCGCAGCCGCTCGCGCGCCTTCTACGTTACCGCTACGATAATTGGCGTATATAAGTTCAAGTTGCGCTTGTGCTGCATATTGACCAAAGGGGAAGCGCGCTTCCAAGGCTTGGTAAGTCCTGACAGCGCCAGAGTAGTTGGCTGAATTAAGTTGGCGATTGGCATCGCGATAAAATTGCTCCTCGGTGGAGAGGTTGGCAAATTCGCCACGCTCTTCTCTGAGTGAGGAGCAGGAAACAGTCAAACTAATCAGTATCAGGCTGAGCAGGACTCGCACACTATCTCTCCAACGGTACACCCTTATCTTTTCAGGGCGCGACTTAACAAAGACAAAACAGACTATAATGCCTGCCATAAGAGCGCTATTTAAACACAGCAAGCTGTTTGAACCCAAGCATCTGCTGCGCTCATGTAAAATTGGCCGGAGGCCACTCAAGTACCATGACCGAAAAAATTGCCATGACGGCTATTGTTCCCGAAGATCTGGATGGCGCACGTCTGGATCAGATCGCTGCGAGCTTGTTTTCCGACTACTCCCGTGGTCGTTTACAGGCCTGGATAAAGCAGGGACGCCTGCTGGTCAATAATTCCCTACTGCGTTCAAAAGACAAGCTGACTGCAGGCGACGTCTTGGTTCTTGAAACTGAGATGCAGGTACCTGACGAAGGACATTGGCAGGCCGAACCAGTAGAGCTTGATATCGTGTTTGAAGATGACGATATTCTGGTGCTAAACAAACCGGCGGGCACAGTGGTGCATCCGGCGGCGGGAAACAGATCTGGCACACTAATGAACGGGTTGTTGCACTATTGCCCGGCACTACAGAACTTGCCCAGAGCCGGTATCGTGCATAGGCTGGACAAGGACACAACGGGCCTGATGGTGGTGGCCAAAAGCCTGCCTGCACACCATCGATTGGTACGTCAGTTGCAAAAGCGAGACGTCAGCCGTCTTTATGAAGCCGTTGTATTGGGCGTTTTGACAGCAGGGGGAACGGTTGATGCGCCACTGGGCCGACATCCTGTGATGCGCAAAAAACGTGCAGTCATACAAAGTGGTAAGGATTCAGTCACTCATTATCGGGTCATTTCGCGATTTCGCGCCCATACACACGTCCAGTGTCAGCTGGAAACCGGACGTACGCACCAGATCAGAGTGCATATGAGTCATATCCGGCATCCTCTTGTTGGCGATCCTGTGTACGGTGGACGATTGCATATTCCAGGTGGTTGCAGCCCCCAATTGGCTACCACCTTGCGAGAGTTCAAGCGACAAGCGCTGCATGCCGCTCATTTGGGTTTTATCCATCCTATTTCGGGAGAACAGGTAAGCTGGGATGTTCCGCTTCCGGAAGATATGCAGAGTCTGCTGGCTACTCTCAAGGCGGATATGTCGTAATGAGTCGCACCTTGCAGAGCGAATCAGTTGAAGTTGCTTTGCCGGAGATCATCAAACCTGACTGGCCAGCGCCAGAGTGTGTCACAGCTTTTGTGACCTGCAGAGCTGGTGGATACAGCCAAGGCCCATTTTCATCTTTCAATGTTGGACTGCATGTGGGAGATGACCCGCTTGTGGTCAGGCGAAACAGGGGAAAGCTCAAACAGTTATTGCCAGCACAGGCGCGCTTGCAATGGTTGAACCAGGTGCATGGCACTCGGGTTATTGAGGTGTTGCCACGCACCACTTCACTCAGGCGAAAAACCGGTGATGCAGCCGTTGTTCATGATAAGGAATTTGGCGCCGTTGTCATGACTGCAGACTGTTTGCCGGTTTTTTTTACGGACTCTCAAGGTTCTGTAGCTGCTGTTGCTCATGCCGGTTGGCGTGGATTGCTCGATGGCGTACTTGAACAGACAATTCTGTCGATGAGAGTTGTACCCGATCAATTGATGGCGTGGATGGGGCCGGCCATTGCACCTTGCCATTTTGAAGTGGGGGCAGAGGTTAAAGAAGCTTTTGTCAGTCACCCTGTTTGGGGTGAACGCATTATCTCTGGCATCGAGTCAGCTTTTTCAGTTTCAACAACACACTCGCATCGATTTATGATGGATATCTACAAAGTTGCGCATATACGTATGTTACATGCGGGTATCCAGAATATTTATGGCGGTGAGTTTTGTACAGTATGTGACAGCTCACGATTTTTCTCCTATCGACGTGAAAAGCTGACGGGCAGGATGGCAAGTTTGATTTATCTCAAGTCATGACCTGAAATTTCTTTTTAAGCACCGAGGTCACGCTTGCCCAGCTTGAAATTTTAAGACTTCACCCTAATAAACACGTCAATCGTTATTAAACATACGACCGATCGTGCGACGTCATCATGTCGGTCAGCAGAGGTGAACTATGCGCATGGAACAATTGACCAGTAAACTCCAGTCAGCATTGGCAGATGCCCAATCTCTCGCGCTGGGGAACGACAATAATTTTATTGAGCCCGTCCACCTGATACTAGCGCTGCTTGATCAGAAAAGCGGATCTGTTCGCCCGCTGTTATCCCAAACCGGATTTAATATCAATGAGTTAAAGTCAGGTCTGCAGGCTATATACAACCGCTTGCCTAAGGTAGAAGGCACTGGGGGCGATGTTGCCATGTCCAATGAATTGGGCCGACTGCTCAATCAGGCAGACAAGATGTCTCAAAAGAGTGGCGACAAATTCATTTCCAGCGAAACGGTCATTCTTGCGGCCATGGCCGATAAGGGCGAGTTGGGCAAACTTCTCAACAGCTTTGGTATTTCAGACAAAGCGCTGGAAAACGCTATCAACAATTTACGCGGGGGTGAAAAAGTCACAGATGCTGACGCAGAGGATGCATTTCAGGCATTGTCTAAGTACTGCATTGATCTTACCGAACGAGCAGAAAAGGGCGAGCTGGATCCCGTTATCGGTAGAGATGGTGAAATCCGCCGGACTATTCAGGTGCTGCAGCGTCGTACAAAAAACAATCCGGTGCTGATAGGCGAGCCAGGCGTTGGTAAAACCGCGATTGTAGAGGGTTTGGCGCAGCGCATTATTAACGGAGAAGTGCCAGAAGGCTTAAAAGGTAAAAAGATTCTTGCGCTGGATATGGGTGCATTGATTGCGGGCGCCAAGTTTCGAGGGGAATTTGAAGAACGTTTAAAGGCAGTGTTGAAGGAGCTTTCCAAGCAGGAAGGGTCGGTGATTCTGTTTATAGACGAAATACATACCATGGTTGGTGCTGGAAAGGCAGAAGGCTCAATGGATGCCGGAAATATGCTCAAGCCAGCCCTGGCCAGAGGCGAGTTGCATTGCGTGGGCGCTACTACGCTGGATGAGTACCGAAAATACATCGAAAAAG
>DITX01000023.1 GCA_002422225.1 Gammaproteobacteria bacterium UBA6173 | reverse complement strand
GCCATTGAATCCGGCAACCTCGAATGGCATTACCTGACCCTCAGTCAGTTGTCCTACGCCCATCAGTTGATTGGAAATCAGCTGGAATCGCTGCGCTACCTCGACATGATAGGCGACATTTACGGACAGGATATCGAGTCGTTCCGGGGCTGGCCGCTGATCAAACTCAAACGTTATGACGATGCCCGGGCCAGCGCAGACAAGGTGCTCGCCACCAGCGACAATGCCCGCGATCGCAGCCGCGCGTGGAATACCCTGTGTGCGGTGGAGCTGGCAGATTTGCGTCCCAATGAATCTTTGCAGGCCTGCGAAAATGCCATGAGTGAAGACGAGAGCATCGCCTTGGCCGATGCCGATGCGGATCTCGATACTGTCCATCTGCTCAACGCCTCGGAAGTATCGCTGAATCTGCTGCGGTTTGAAGAAGCCGAAGACTATCTGAACCGGGCCTCCCGCCAGATCGACCCCGACAGTGTGGGCAACCCCTGGGTGTATAAACTTTATCTGTATATGAATCAGGCGCGCTACGACAGCGCACGTGATGCGCTGGATCGCATGCTGGTGTGGCGCGACGCACAGAGCCCGCTGGTCGGCGTCATGAATCGCGGCGATCACTTTCTGGTCAGTGCCATTTTCCTGTTGTTGGCGGGTTACCCGGACGATGCCGCACGTCTGACGCAGGCCGCGCTGAATCAACCTGACCGTACCGGCTCCTACACCGCTGACGAAGCGCAAAAAGACTCGGTGGCAGCCTTGGTGAACAGCATGGCGCACCAACAGCGTTATGAACGTTTGCGCGAACAAGCAGCTATTCAATCGTGGTGGCGCAATTGGCGGTTGCACATCGAAGCACAAGCGGCACGTTTTCAGGCCTGGCGCGCAGGCAAACTGGCGGCATCGCTGTTTGCCGATGAGGAAACCTTAAAAAACCGCATGCGACCCTACGCCCCGCTGGATGTGCATATTCCCGAATGGATTGAAACAGAACTGATTCAATTGATGGGCGCCGGGGTGATGCAAAATCTGCTCAATTCCGCTGCCGCTCAAGGCGTGTTTGCCTTGAATGATGGATACTTTTTTTCGTATCAGACTGAAATTCTCGCTGTTCGGGGGCAACAGGCACTGGTGCGCGATGCGGCTGAACAAGCCCTGCGTCTTCTGCCCGCCCAAGAGGTGTTATTAAGAGCGCGGGCCTCGCTACGGCTGGCCGAAAGTCTTTGGCAAACCGGCGACTATGAAACTGCCGTTGCGCATTACGCCTACGCTATTCGCCACGATCCGGGTATTTTCCGCAGAACAGGCAGTGCGATTCCAGTCTCGTTTATCGCGAGTGCCGGGCCCTCAGCGTTTGCCGATGAATTGCACACATACCTGCGCAGATCGCCGCGATTGGAGACGCACACACAAGGCCTGCCGCTGGAACTGCTGGCGGATGACTCACAAACCTTGTGCCTGCGCGATAACACGGGTGACGCCTTGTCCTGTATTCAATTGGCCGCCGCAGCCGCCAGCGACGAAGCACCGGATTTAGCGACCGCTGAGATGAGTGATGCACAGCGTCTGGTGCAACAGTTTCATGAAGGGACGTTCAGCCTGTCCTATGATATAAGCCGCACACAACGGCTAGCGTTGTTGGGTAATAGTGTTATTTTCAGCAACCAGATCAACAATTCCGCCGCGGATCAAACCACGCTGATGCAGCGTTGATATCAGGCTCTTCATCATTAACGGCACGGTGTATCCGATGTTATTGCTGATGCTGGAGGCGTCGTTAATATCACTGGCCAGTTTTATGCTGGTGAAAAAAAGCTGATCAGATACCCGCGTAGGCTTCTACATAATTGACGGTATGATTCTTGATGTGTTGCAAGGACATGAACATATCACTGAAGGTTTGTGCGGTCATCGCCTGACAATCACCTGCACGTAAACGATCCAGATGGCGCTGACGTTTTTCCTTGGCGCTCTTGCGCACCTGTCGTCCTTCCTTGATCAGCATTTTGACTTCAGTCACCTCGGCGTTGCGTTTGCGCGCCGCGGTGATGCGATCAAAGTATCCGGTTACTTCATCAAAAAAATCGAGAATGTCCTGCCAGGCAGCGGGTGAAATATCCTCACCGCGTTTATACAAACGGCTGCGGTAAATGCTCAGGGACTGTAAGGCATCCGCAATGCTCTCCAGTTCATCCGCCATACGCATCAATCCGTATGACCGGGTCGATTGCTCTTGTGTGACGGAACCGGTTAACAACACGGTTATGAAGTTGATCATTTCTTCTTCGATATTATCGGTGATGTCTTCCAGATGGTTGATGCGTTCAAACAACTTTTTGTCATGCGCAGGACTGATCACATAAGCGCGTGTGACATCAAACATCTCTCGGGTAATCGTCACCATGTTATCCATTTCAAGCTCAGCTTGTTGCAGTGAGACTTCTGGAGCCATGATAGTTCGCGAACCCAAGTACTTGAGTTTGTGAATTTCTTTTTCTTCTTTCTGAGGCACCAGCCAGATCACCAGATTGGTCAGAAATCCAATCAACGGAATCCAGATCAGTACATTCAGCACGTTAAACATCGTGTGAGCGACTGCAATATGGAAGGCGATATTAGGTCGCGACCCATCTTCAGACTGCAGATCGGCGGCGCCGCCCACAATCAGGTCAACAAACTGTACATACCAAGGGAATAACAGCGTAAAAATAATGGCGCCAAGTACATTAAAGATGGCGTGCGCACGGGCTGCTCTGATGGCTGAAGTGTTGGCTCCAATACTCGCCAATTGCGCGGTGATGGTTGTACCGATGTTTTCACCAATAATCAGCGCAACGGCGGTATTAAAATCGATAACGCCGGTAGTGGCCAGCGTCATGGTAATGCCCAGCATCGCGGAACTGCTTTGGACGATCATGGTCAGCAAACATGCCAAAACGATACAAGCCAGGATACTGGGCAGCGATTCGGCACTAAACAGGTGCAGATAGGATATAAAACTTTCATCGGTACGCAGTGGCACAAACGCGCCACTCATAAACTCCAGGCCGGTAAAGACCAGGCCGAGCGCCACCAAAGTTTTACCGGTGGTGCTCAACCAGGCACGTTGCGCAGCCAGCATGGGATACAAACCCAGTCCGATCAGCAACAGGCCATACTTGCCCACTTTGATAGAAATGACCCAGCCGGTAATGGTTGTGCCAATATTGGCACCCAGAATCACGCCAATGGCCTGACGCAGCTCCATCAAGCCGGCGTTGACAATACTGACTGTCATGACCGTTGTGATGCTGCTGGACTGCACAAAAATAGTGATACCCACGCCCGCCAGCACCGCAAGCACACGGTTACGGGTCAGGGACGCAAGAATTCCGCGAATCGCTTCCTTGCCGCTGGATTGTAATGCCTCAGACAGGTATTTCAGCCCGAGGAAAAACAATGCAAGACCGCCAAGTGCGGTGTATATGATTTCGAAGTAGTTCATGACGGAGGGCAGTCTATGCGAAGCGCCGAAATTTTACAATTTGATGACAACCCAATAACAAAGAAGTTTGCGCTGAATCAACCTGAATAAGGCCCCGTGATGCTTGTCATGCTGGCGGTAAGCAACAACACCAACACTGCTAACAGGGTTTCCAGTCGGATACTGCGTGCCAGCATCTGCAACGCTGAAGCGTCATCTGGCGCGAGATCGAGGACATCGCGCACACGGGGCACCCAGCGGAATTTATGCAAGGCGCCTAGCCCCATCATGACGGCCACCACGGCGACTTTGACAAGAAACAACTGTCCATAGAGTGTTGTAAACAAACTGCCAAAACCGCCCGTCAGCAGCCAGAACAGGCTCAGCCCGCTCATCAGCATGACAGCCAGCATCAGCCAGCCAGCCATACCAAATTGCCGCAACAGATCCGCCATTGCACCACGGTCATCGGCCACGGCTACGCTGTTGCTCACCAGCAGATACAAGGGGAACAATGCGCCCGCCCAGCTGGCAATGGCCAGCAGATGCAGACCCACCAGCACTTGCGCCAACACACTGAGGGCACTGCTATGCCCCTGTACCGCCACTGACACCATAAAACAGGCTGCCGCCAGCACCGCCAGGGCCATACAAAAACCTTGCACTCCCCGATGCTGCAAGGGAAAACCTGGCAAGTTGATTGGAATCAGACACAGCAGCGCCAGCATAAAGCCGCCCAGGCGCCAGCGCAGCGCAGAACCCAGTTCCGTCTCCATCAAAATACTGCCGATCAGGGGATCAAACACGCCTGACAGCCCGCGTTGATTAACGGAGCCTATTTGCACAAGAAAAAACAGACATGTGCCCAGCAACCCGAGCAACAAGGCCGGGTTCAAGGCTCTGCGCGCAATCATCTGCACCCATACGGGTTGTTGACGACTGCTCACCAGTATAAATCCACCACCAATGGCCGACAGCATACCTATATAAATCATAGACTTGCTGAGTACGCTGCCCAATTCCCAAACGTTCATCACTTAGCCCGCGTTGCACAGCAGGATCAATGATGATGGTCGGCTTGTGCTGCACCACCGTGCTGCGTTTGATGCGCAGGCGCACCATCGGCACTGACGGTAAACTTGAAGTTTCCGTTGACGGTATGCCCATCAGATCCAATAACTGTCCAGTTAACCGTGTGCTCACCCATCATCATCATGGCGGGCAGATTATAACTCAGGGTTTTGGTCGCCTCGGTTGAGGGTGCAAACCCAAACTCAATCTGGTGGCTGGCACCGTGCACCAAGGTCAAACGCAGCACACGTACTGCCTCATTAAACGTCAGCTCCAGCTTGTCCGGGGCGCTGACCACCGCTTTATCGCCGGGCAATGACGCACTCAACACACTGTGCGCCAGCACCGGACCAGAGAGTACCGACAGTGCAGCAAACACGCCGATCGTCAGCATCAGAGATTTAAACCAGGACATCAGTCGCATATTTGTAACTCCAGACAGTTAATTGTTCAGTGACCAGTTTACCTGATCAGATTTTTGATTACAGCTCTCAAGGTGTGACACATCGTCGCAGGCGAGAGCGATTTAGCGGACTTTTCATGCTGAAACTGCCGGCGTACTCCGCTACAATGGCCTCATTCGTTGACTGACGCTTGGAAAGCGCAGGCATCAAGCGTTTGATTCCCGCCGGAATCAATGACCCGTTTTTGATACTCATAACAAATCACAACAGCACCTGCAGGACAGCAATCAGGATGAGCGACAAATTACTGGACGGTTATAAACGATTCAAAGCGGGTTATTTTGCTGAGAATCGCGACAAAATTCGTGAGATGGCACGCAACCAAAAGCCATCTTACGTGTTGATCACCTGCTGCGATGCCAGGCTGGAACCCTCGCTGATTTTTGACACCGAACCGGGCGAACTGTTTGTGATCCGTAACGTCGCCAATCTGGTGCCACCTTACGAAACCGGCGGCTCCTATCACGGCACCAGCGCTGCCTTGGAATTTGCCATCACCGTGTTGGAAGTACCTGAAATCCTGGTACTGGGGCACTCGCGCTGCGGGGGTATCCGCTCCTTGGTCACTGAACAGGACAAACTGCAACCCGACTCCTTTATCGCGCGCTGGATGTCCATAGTAGCACCCGTCGCCCAACTGGCTGACCCCAATAAACTCGATGACCTCAAAACCTTTAACCGCTGTGAACAGGCAGCGGTGGGATTTTCACTGCGCAACCTGATGACCTACCCGTGGATTGCCAGTCGCGTGGAGGCCGGCACATTAAAACTGAACGGATGGCACTACAACATTTATACCGGCGCGCTGAAACATATCCATGATCAGGACACTATTTCTACGATTGTGGATGATGATGTGCAAGCTTAGTAGACTGAATCGCGATTAAATCGCAAACCATATGCCGCCCAACAGCCAAATAAACGCTAAATCCGTGTAATGGTCCTCAAGTTCATGGCGCACCACCTCCAACGTCCCCGTGAACTTATTTTCTGCTACGCCACCGTGTTGAGCATGGCCCTGGTCCGTAACCTGTTTAACTGCTTCGATCTTGAATTGTTCTGTATAACGCTTGCCCGACATGGACACCTCCATTTAGCTTCATTGTAACGCTAAAAGGCGTCTACTAAACTGGTGGCGATTCACAATTTGCCTATGGCCAGCCTACGCGTCCCCCAAAAAATTTTA
Source organism: Gammaproteobacteria bacterium UBA6173 (assembly GCA_002422225.1). Taxonomy (GTDB): domain Bacteria; phylum Pseudomonadota; class Gammaproteobacteria; order Pseudomonadales; family Pseudohongiellaceae; genus Pseudohongiella. The sequence goes on along the minus strand of DITX01000023.1, from coordinate 778 downwards.
TTTCAGTGACTTTCCCTTCATTAGAAATCACTACTAGAGGGATCAAGACTCTGCCGAATGAGGGGCGCCACCAACTGTTTCTTACCCCCCTGATAGTAACTATATAGTATCCAGCCTCGTCATCATGAAGTTCATGGCTGACGGTGCCGGTCACTGAATTTTGCCGAGTGTAGTAACCTAAAACTACATCATCTCCCAACTTCCTGAAATATTGAACCATTACTTCCTCTGAAACTCCCAAGGGAACATCTTCTGTAATTTGTTCTTTGGTTATTACAATTGTCATCATAAATATTAAAGCGCTACTTAAAAACATCGTCAGTTCCTCCTTCGCTTACTTGAAAGCCTATGTCTGCGGTTACTTCAATCCGACCGATCTTATGGGCATGGTATTGTGGCGGCCGCTCCCGGCGCCCATACCTGCGGCCTTGGTCTAGGCAACCCAGATACCGGCAGGACAGACTGAAATGCATATGTATTGCTGTTACTGGTTATCAGGAGATATGGTATATCACATGTGTTTACGCTATCACTTACGGCCGCCATAGCAAAATTTACTTGGGATTCAGACGCGAATGAGTGTCCAACTAACTGCCGATACAGAATCGGTTTCCCATAGTCAAGGAAACCACTAGTCGGAGTGGGATTGAAGCTAAATTGAGTTTCTATGTACCCAAACGGCCAAAACGCTGGTTCATCCTGTGGTCCACCACGTGTGACATATTTATTTCCATTGGGAAATGTAACCTGCAAGTAGGCATGCCTGGCAAAAGGTGGC
>DITX01000058.1 GCA_002422225.1 Gammaproteobacteria bacterium UBA6173 | reverse complement strand
AGTCAGCTGCCATCAAAGGCGTTTGCGCAGGCCGCCAGCTGGGATGATGCCATCAGCGGTGCTGAGCATCAGGCCGGTTATTTTGATTTCTATTACAAACCCGCCACCGGACAATTGCTGCTGAAAGTGGCGCGTTGGAACGAGGACTTTTTGTACGCCAATGCGCTGTTAGTGACACTGAGGCCGGAGTTGCTTGCATTGTCGCCAGACATTCTGTCCATTATTCCTCCCAAACCACCGGGGTATGGACGCAACCGAGAGAGTTTCCCCTTGCGCGCATCGCTTGGTGTAGACTTTGCCACCATCGCAGAAACCGCGGCAGATCATACCATCGCCGGGATCTTGCAGGCTGAACGGCTGGATGATGCCGACTCGGTGACGGATAGTGCATGGAAAGCCCACTATCAGATGGCACATGACGAAATTGAAAATCGCTTGGAACGCGGTGCTGAAAACAGTTTATTGAGTGCGCCGTTACCTATGCCGCCAGGCGCACGCATTTAAAAAACCAACCATTATTGTGCAGGAAAATGAGAGCGTGAAAACCCTATTTGAATTGAAACAAGTGACCTTGCCGGTGCAGGGTGAAGACGCGCAGTTCCCGGTAAACAGGGTGTATTGTGTGGGTCGGAATTACGCAGAGCATGCCAAAGAAATGGGTGCTGATCCTTCGCGGGAAGCGCCGTTCTTTTTTGGCAAACCTGCCGATGCGGTGTTTATGCCTGATGGCGAAGTACCTTACCCGACGCGAACCAAGGATTTACATCATGAGGTCGAATTGGTCGTGGCTTTAAAAGCCGGCGGTTCGTCTTTGACCTTAGAGCAGGCGCGTGACGCAGTATACGCCTATGCTGTCGGGATAGATTTTACCCGTCGCGATTTGCAGGCTGACGCCAAAAAACAAGGCCGTCCCTGGGATACCGCCAAAGGCTTTGATTGTTCTGGTCCGGTGTCTGCATTGGTTCCACTCAGTCAAACAGGTTGGCTGGATAAAGGCGCCATCACACTTTCTTTAAACGGGCAGCCAAAACAACGTGGAGATCTGTCAGATCTGATCTGGAAAGTGGATGAGATTATTGCGGAACTTTCCACCTATTACACACTCAAGGCCGGTGATGTGATTTTTACTGGTACACCAGCAGGGGTTGGTGCTGCCAATCAAGGCGATGAGGTGGATGCAGCGATCGAAGGGGTGGGCAGGCTGGTTTTTACGATGGTGTGACTGTATGCACTAAATTCAGGATTTTACTGAGTCCAGGTACAAGGTATCTGGACAGATATCCTGGTCATTTGGCCATACAACGGTCCCGTGTTCAGCTCGAGCTTTTCTGAAGTAGTTCTCATCCTGCAGTTCACAGAAAACACCAAATTTCAGCAAAGGATTGCAGTTATAAGTGCCAGTCTCTCCGTTGCTGAATTTTATAAGCAGTTGGTGACCTGGCATAGCCTGAACAGAAATGACTCTTGGGTTCATAACTCATCTTAATGGTTCAATTTTATAAAGTTGCTCACCGGCGATGGCCAATTGCCAGTCCGCCATCAGCTCGTCCTGATGCAATTCTACCCATGCAAACAATAATTTCAACTTGGAAGCGGGGATGTCTCCCTCAAGTACAACACCTTCTGGTATGGCAACAATTACTTCTTTGTCCTGATATCTGACATGTATGTGTGGCAACTTGTGCTGTTTATTGTCCTTATAGTACATATAGATGACCAAACCGTAAAACATGGAGATAGCAGGCATATCCAACATCCTTGTTGTGATGACAGCTCAGTATTCTTGCTTATGTATAGCCGATGAAGTCTGCACTTGCAGATTTCTTTGAACCTGGTTTTTACGATGGTGTAAGCGCCGGCAAACCAGCAAACCACGCTTCCAGCATCAGACGCGCGGCTAGGCTGTCGACTGCACCACTGGATTCTCCGCGCAGCAACTCGCCGCGCGCGACAAATGAGGTAAGTCGTTCATCGATGCCATAACAAGGCTTGTGCAATCGACCTTCAAGTCGATTGCCAAACTTGCGGGCTCGAACCAGCAATTCACTTTCGCTGTCATCCATGTTCCAGGGCAGGCCCACCACAAACGCATCAGGTTTCCATTCGGACACCAACTTTTCCAGCTGACTCCAGTCCGGGATACCGTCCTTTGCTGGCACAATGGGCAGCGCTTGTGCTGTGCTGGTCAGGCTCTGGCCATAGGCCACACCGATGCGTTTGGTACCAAAATCAAAGGCGAGGATCTTGAGTGGTCGGGTATATTTTTGTGGGTAAGCTTCCATGTGCAGGTGCTATGAATGTCCTGACAATGTGGATAATTGGCTCAGACTGACGCCCAGAATGGCAGCGGCTGCTTCGGCCATATTTTTGTGATTTTCGGAAAACAACAGATCTGGATTGGCAGGCACAGTCAGCCAGACATTGTCGCTGATTTCCTGTTCAAGCTGGCCGGCATCCCAGCCCGCGCAGCCCAACGCGGCAATATAGCGCGCGGGTCCGCCACCGCTGGCGATATCCTGCAGAATGTCGCGCGACATCGACAGACTGATCATGTCATTAATGGGCAGCGTGTACTCCCACTCGGTCCCGGCATCATGCAGGATAAATCCTTTATTTTTTTCAACCGGGCCGCCGGTCATCACCTTTTTGTCGCTGAGCTTTTGCACGATGTTGTCACTGACTGCAATTTTCATTTCTTCCATCAGACCGGTGATGGGTAATTTGGAAGGTCGATTGATGACAACGCCCAGTGCGCCATTTTTATCGTGCTTCCATAAATAGGTAACAGAACCCTGAAAATGCGGATCCTGTAACTGAGGCATGGCAATCAGAAAATGGTGCTCAAGGCAGCTGCCATCTTCTGCTTTTATGTCAGACAGGGCGCTTGATTCATTTTGTTTATGCATAAACTACGCACACTCCCATTGAGGTTACAGGTTCATCTGCATGGTAACGCAAGCAGCGAAGCAACAGTCAGTTTGCAGGTGATGATATGGGGTCAAAATATCTATTTTAAAGCCCGGCTTGACTTGGCACAGGCAAGGGCTACACTCGGGCAGCAGAGGGGAGTAGCTTTTCCGTCACGGTGTCGTCAACACGGTAGGTCAGTCAACAGACGCCTCCCGGTGCCGTGAGTGCTACAGTCATCAGCCCGTAACAATACGCGCTTAGGTGGTGACGGTAGTGCAAGCGAGACCTTGCCCAGGGGCAAGGTCTGTCTGCGAGAAACCCTCTCGTGT
>DITX01000057.1 GCA_002422225.1 Gammaproteobacteria bacterium UBA6173 | reverse complement strand
GGATCAGCACCCATTTCTTTGGCATGCTCTGCGTAATTCCGACCCACACAATACACCCTGTTTACCGGGAACTGCGCGTCTTCACCCTGCACCGGCAAGGTCACTTGTTTCAATTCAAATAGGGTTTTCACGCTCTCATTTTCCTGCACAATAATGGTTGGTTTTTTAAGTGGCTGCGCCTGGCGGCATAGGTAACGTCGCACTCAATAAACTGCTTTCAGCACCGCGTTTCAGACGATTTTCAATTTCGTCACGCGCCATCTGATAGTGCGCCTTCCATGCACTATCCGTCACCGAGTCGGCACCATCCAGCTGTTCAGCCTGCAAGATCCCGGCGATGGTATGATCTGCCGCGGTTTCTGCGATGGTGGCAAAGTCTACACCAAGCGAAGTGCGCAAGGGGGAACTCTCTCGGTTGCGTCCATACCCCGGTGGTTTGGGAGGAATAATGGACAGAATGTCTGGCGACAATGCAAGCAACTCCGGCCTCAGTGTCACTAACAGCGCATTGGCGTATAAAAAGTCCTCGTTCCAACGCGCTACTTTCAACAGCAATTGTCCGGTGGCGGGTTTGTAATAGAAATCAAAATAACCGGCCTGATGCTCAGCACCGCTGATGGCATCATCCCAGCTGGCGGCCTGCGCAAACGCCTTTGATGGCAGCTGACTACCCGCGACAAACACCAGCAGCACAAGCACCAGATCCGAAAACCGTCGGAGATTAAGCGATAAGAACTTCATGTGCGGGCTCCCGGGATTGGAATATCTGTCTGTTATCCGGAGCGTAACACAGCTGTTGGTGCCGGCAGAACTGCGTTAATTGACCCTGATGCACTCAGGCGAGGTAACTGCGCAAGCGCGGATTGACTTCATGACGTCTAAGCAACTGCTCCAATGCCCACTGACATTCGGCAGGCACCTCGCGCAAGAATTTGACCTGCTCGTTATCCAATACCACAATCGGCACACCATCTTTGTACAACAGACGATTACGAGCGGTTTTGGCAAGTTTTACATCCGGCAGAAACAGCGGCAGATTGTTGACCGGATCGACAGCTGACAAGCTGCAGTAGCTCGCCTCATTAAAATCACTGAGGGCTTTTTCAATCTCGCTGCTGCCTGCGCATGCCAGAAATGCTTTGCGCTCGCTCAGCTTTTTTGCAGCCTCTCGCAAGGGAACAACATGCTCTGGCAAGGTGAACTGTTCGCCACCGAGGCCCTCAATAAACCGGCCGCCACGCAAATTTCCACGCAGTTCCTGACGCCGCAGCACCGGCAACAGATCCCGCCAGGCGGGCGCGACACTTTCACGTGCAACAATCTGACGACTGATAACGCCCCAACGCTGCAGGTACACAGAGACCAGGGTTTCCAAGGCCTGTTCATCAAGATCAGCCAGTTCAGGTTTGTACAACAATGACCAGCGTCCGGCATCTTCAACACTATACCCCGTCCGTCGAGTGCGTTGCCGGGTGGAGCCGGCACTGGTGCTTAATGGCCCGGATCGTAACGAAGGTTTGCGCGCATCCGGGGTGAGCAGCGCACGCAAGCCAGTAAATCCATCACTGGTGAGCAAACCACTGGCAACCAGTTCCGACAGCGCCTGTTCCAACTGTGCCGGCAATAAGCCAGTACGCTGCTGGATCTCATTAAAAAAGCTGGCACCACGCTTTTTGAGATCGTCAAAAACACACTCGGCATTGGTGGATAAATCAGGTCTGGTGCTTTGCGCAGGCGCGGCCAACTGTTGCCAGACATCCATATTCATCCGCGAGGCAATGCTGATGGGTGTGGATTTGATGGGTCCGCCGCCGCGTTTGCTGCCTGCACGTACCGCGCTCAACTGCGTCGGGCTGATAAAGCGCCCCCACCCCAGACGACCGCTGACACACAACAGATCCAGCCAGGATGGATCATAAAAACTCAAACGTGCCGGCAAAATATCGCCTTCCCAGGATGCAGCGGGTGCTGACATGCCATCCAGTTTGTCCATGGTGCGTTGCAATAAAGCCTGAGCTTCAGGACCCGATGGCAACGGCACAGGTTTCGGTTTGATAGTCTGGGTGCGCAGTTCATGCAATTCAAATAAATACAGTGTGTAAGCTTGCAGAGACACCGGCTTGATCGATTCCCTGTGGGCGTCCAGCGTGTAACGGTGTATGCGCTGCAATAATCGCCGCTCACACCACTCTAGCGAAGCATCATCGGTTCGGGCAGCATTGGCTTGCGTAAACCGACCCCGGAACACAAAACCTTCACGCTCCAAACCCAGCAGCGCCATGTCGATTTTTTTAACACTGATTCCACTTTGAGCGGCTAACTGCATGGCAGTGATCGGACCCGACACATCAAGACGTCGACGGACAAAAGTCTGTACCGCCACATCGGCCTCAATTGCCTGCAGCATTTTTCCTGGGATCAATGGCTCCTGCTGGCAAGTAGCCGATGGAAAAATGGCACGCCAGGCTGGCAACATCTCCGAGGTCATCAACAATGCCGGTGTCACACCGGTGGCAAGCACCCGGCATACCCGGCCCTGCTGATGCAGACTCTCAAAAAGGCGCTGCAGTGTCGCAGAGGACAACTCAGCCTCGGTCATAAACCCGGCGCAATACAGGCCATCATGTAATTCTTCCGGGTCGCGCATGAGCGGCCAGGCTTCATCACGCACACGCGCGATCGCGCGCTCATCCAGTCGACTGTAGGCATCGGTTTCCGCCGGATCAACCCAGCTGCGATTTTTGATGGCATTGGTGCGACGCTCTTCAAACGGCGCATCATCCAGAAATGCATACGGGCGCGCGTTGATAATTTCCTGCGCAAACGGCGATGGCTCACGTAAATCCAGCGCAAGCAAGGTAAGCTCTTTGGCTTCAAAACTGCGCAGCAGATCCAACAGGCCTTCGATGTCCATGGCTTCAGTCAGACAATCGTGAATAGTCTGTTGTACCAGCGGATGGAATGGAATGTCGCGTTTGCCGGTGATGTTTTCCTGACACGCCAGCTGATCGGGGAACACCTGCGCCACCAGATCTTCAGCATCCATACGCTGGAACTGCGGCGGCACACGTTTGCCGGCTCGGTTGCGCTGAATGGCCAGCGAGCGAGTGGCATTCCAGCGCCAGCGTACTTCAAACATCGGCGCATCCAGCAGGGCCTGCGTCAGCACATCGGTGACCGAGTTGCTGTGCAGGTAATTGAACACTTCTTCCAGTGGAAAACTGTGCACAGATCCCAGCGAAATCACAATGCTGTCTTCGTTGGCAGCCGCCTGCAATTCAAAATTGAAGGTGCGGCAGAAACGCTTGCGCAGCGCCAGTCCCCAGGCCTTGTTCAAACGGCTGCCAAACGGCGCATGAATCACCACATGCATGTCGCCGACTTCGTCAAAAAAGCGCTCCATCACAATGGTGTTTTGTGTCGGCATGACCTGCAGGGCTTTGCGCCCGGCATGCAGATAATCCACCAGTTGCTGCGCCGCAGAGCGTGGCAGACCCAGCTCGCCAGTCAGCCACAACACGGCCTGGTCCGGCCCCTCACTCAACAGGTAGTCATCAATGCTTGAGCGCAGGCGCGACACCGATAAAGACAATTCTGCTGTGCGTCCCGGCCCCTCACCTATCCAGAACGGTACTGAAGGTTTTTGCCCATGCGCATCACGCACCCGCACCTTCAGGCCATCCACTTTCATCATTTGCCAGCTGTGAGTGCCCAGCGTAAAAATGTCGCCGGGCAATGTCTCCAGTGCAAAATCTTCATTAAGATTGCCGACCACAATGTCATCGGGATCCAACACCACTTGATAATCAAACATGTCCGGAATGGCGCCGCCATTGGTTAGCGCTGTCAAGCGCGCACCACGACGGGCACTGACCCGCTGATTGATGCGATCAAGGTGCAGCCAGGCACCACGTCGCCCCAACCGCGTGGAATAACCGTCTGCCAACATCAGCACCAGTTCGTCAAATACTGAACGCTCAAGATGGCGATACGGCCAGGCGCGTGTCATCAGAGCAAACAGCTCATCCATGGACTGCGGCGAGGGATCCTCATCCTGTTGTGCCGCCAGCTCCGCCACAATCTGCTGTGACAGAATATCAAGCGGCTGTTCCGGCATCAGAATTTTGTCCAGCTCGCCCCGGTGAATACTTTCTACCAATGCGGTGCATTCCACCAGATCGTCACGGGTCAGCGGAAACAAAATACCTTTGGGTGTGCCGCCAACGGAGTGCCCGCTACGACCTACGCGCTGCAAGAAAGTGGCAATGCTGTTGGGCGAGGCAAACTGCACCACCAGATCCACTGCGCCGATATCGATACCCAACTCCATGGACGCCGTGGCCACCAGCACTTTTAACTTGCCGGC
>DITX01000087.1:13129-30566 GCA_002422225.1 Gammaproteobacteria bacterium UBA6173 | reverse complement strand
CACGCTGGAGTACCATTTCCTTTGATGGCGTGAACGTGATTGCACCCAGTGGCCGATCCGCGCGCACCGACACCGTTCCTGCCGCAATAGGCAGCGCAGTTGCCGTGCGTAAAGCGGTGACACCTGCTATGCAGGGCGAGTCGCTGGCTGGTAATGTGGACATCATCACGCGCGGCGCATTTGACTATCCGGGGTTTAAATCAGCGCTGAATGTGGGTGCCGGTTATAACGAACTCGGCGGTACCGATCAGAATGAAATGGGTGGTTTTGTCGCCAACACCTTTGCAGATGGCCGTTTTGGTGTGCTGCTGTCAGCCTCGCGCTATGAGCGCGACATGGTGACCGATAATTTTGAGACTGACTGGGAAAGCGGTGCTGACTCTGAGGATCGCGAAGCCGGATATGAAGGTCGTGCCTGGGCAGATGCTCACCAGAACAAACTATATCGCCTGACACGCAGCAATTCCGCCTTGTCTGGCCGGGTGGACTTCCGTCCTTCGGACTATCATCAGTTTTTCTTCAGCTCCATTTACACCGAGTTCACCGATGATGAGCTGCGTAACGCGCATGAATTTGATCTGGACGATGGTGCGACGCGCACAGACCGTGGTGTGACACGGGGATATGCCGACATCCGCACCGGCAATACGCCCTTGCAAGGCAGAATTTTTGGTGTGGAACTCGACAGCACCCTCAATACCAACAAAACGGTGGAAAGCATTTTCACCAATACGCTTGGAGGCGAGCAGCGCTTTGATCAGTGGGATGCCTCTTGGCGCTTGAATTACAGCAAATCGCAGGCGGAAAGTGGACCTACCGTGCAGTCGGCGTGGAGAAGCCCGCGTGGCGCAAACGCGCTGAGCATGCGTCCAACCGTGGTTTATGACTACACAGACAGAGCACGACACGGGGTAACGCTTTATGAAACGATTGTGAATCCCGATGGCACACTGTCGCAGGGCCCGATTAAACGATCTCTCGATCCACAGGATTATGAATTTGTTTACCTGCGTAACATTGAGCGTCTGCAGGACAGCCGCTCAACCAGTGCGCGATTGGATCTCAGTCGTGATCTGACCTTGTTTGGCCGTGCGACGGACGTGCAGTTTGGTCTGCAGTACGACGACAGATCCAAGGAAGACACCCGTCAGACCCTGGAAATTATCCCGGCCGCGTTGACGTCGCGGGGCATTGCGTTGCCATCGACCAATGACTTTGCGCTGAATGACCCTTATCAGGGCAAACTGCCATTGGGATACACCTTCCGCTATTTCTCAGACGAAGGTTTGCGAAATCTGTGGAGCAGTCTTGCGGCGCAGGGCGCGTCGCGCGTACAGGCCAATACATCGGAGACTAATAATTACGAGGTTGAGGAAAACATCCTGTCGGCATACGCAATGGCCACCACGTATTTTAACTGGGGTAATATCCTCGCTGGCGCGCGTGTTGAGCGCATAGAAAACTCAGGCAGTGCATTGGTTCGCTTCGGTAACACGTTCACACCAACAGAGGTGGGTGGGGATAACCTGCAATTCTTCCCCAGCGTGCACGTAAACTGGGACATCAATGAAGAGCTCAAACTGCGTCTGTCCGCCAACAGCGGTGCAGCACGGCCAGATTTCACCATCCTGCGTCCCAACTTTAACGTCTCTGATGAAACGGAATCCATCAGCGGCGGCAACCCCTTCGCAGAAGCAGAAAAAGCCAGTGGCGTGGATGCCTATCTTGAGTGGTATCTGCCAGAAGGCGGCTTCGTCTCCGTTGGCGCTTACTACAAGGCACTGGACGATGTGTTGTTTACCGTGCAGCGTCCACGTTTTGGCAGTGATGTGTTGAACCAACCCGGTATTGACCGCTCAGGCTACTCCTTCACAACCACTGACAATGGTGGCAGCGGATACCTGGCCGGTTTTGAAGTCGCTGCATCACAGACGCTGGAACCGTTCGCAGACCGTCTGAACCTGCCAGACTGGGCCAGCGGTTTTGGTGTGCACGCTAACCTTACCCTCAACGATTCCGAAGTTGAAACGCCGGATGGTCGTAAGGTTCAATTGCCTGGTTCGTCCGATACGATTTACAACCTGGCGCTGTCCTATGAGCGTTATGGTCTGTCTACCCGACTCAGCTGGCAGTACCGCACCAAGTGGATCGACAGTATCGGCAGCGGTGATATTCTGGGGGATGGTTTCTGGGATGAAGTCGGTCGTCTGGATTTCAAAGTCGGCTATAGCTTCAATGACAATGCCAATGTGTACCTTGAAGCGAATAACTTGCTGAGAGAGCCGGGCATCCGCTATGAAGGTGAGCGCTTCCGAGTTTCTGAGTACGAAGAATTCGGCCAGCGTTACATGATTGGTTTGCGACTGAATTTTTGATAGCAGTATCTGATTGGAGTGTCTGACAGGAAAATCTGATCAGACGTTCCTGTCAGAGTTTGCAGGCGTCATTTAAAACAGGCAACCACGGTTGCCTGCTATTATTTTGTTGGTGATTTTGTACCGGTCAGCTTGCGCACTGCTGCAAGAATCTGTCGACAGGTAATCTGCCCGATCAGTTTATTATTCTCGTTCACCACGGGGCGACGGCGTTGGCCTTTGGCCAGCATGTCGGCGGCGACGTCAATAATGTCATCGGATGCTTTGGCAGAATTGATGTTTGATGAAACCATGTAGTCCCCAACATTTCCTATCGAGCCATTATCGTAGCTGGCGGTCAAAATTCCTCGCAGGCAATCCATTTCAGACAGGATACCTGCCAACTCGCCATCGCTGTTGACTACACACAAGCCAGATACCTGATTTTTAGTAATAAGATCAACGGCTTCAAACAACGGAGCATCAGCTGGAATCGTCAGCGGCTTTGTTATCATATAGTCTTCAAGATTGACTGAGCGCAGCATAGGCATTTTCCTTATTGTTGTATTGAGTGCTGTGTTTCAAGAGTTCGCTTTTTTGTACGGCCTGTAGTGAGTGTAGATCAATTTTGATAAATTTTCCTTGATCATTACTGCTACCAAAAATATGATTGGGATGTGACAACTGTGTGAGTCCCAAGGCGGGTCGATGTCGCCCAGATCGCTGTTGCTATGCGTCTGCGGCAATGGTTCTGGGTGAGTTTGCCGCGCCCCTGTTTGGGCACGACAAAAAATCCGGTTTGTTATAAAGTCATTTTCAAGCGGTTATTAACAGAGCGTCACCACATGAACCTTGGACAATCATCTTATCTAAAAACTGGTTTGCTGATGTTGGCTGCGTGTGTGCTACCCATTCAGGTGGCCGCGCAATCGTCTGTCAGCAATACAGCCAGCTTTGATGGGCGCACTGGGCTTTTTAACAGCTGTGTTGCGCTGTTTGCCGGTGCCCCGCGGGAACGGGCAGTGCTTGAAGGTAACTACGATGTCACCTTGCAATTGCTCAATGATCAGCTGCAGTTTGCTTTAAACACGGCGACGAGCCGACCCGCAACCGACACCCGTCACTGCAGTGGACATTTTGAGGGCGATACCTATCTTGACCGCGTTGAGGTGGCACATGTGGATGCGCAAACGGACGGGCGCTATTTCCTGCAAATGAAGGCGCTGCCCGGCGAGCCGATGCGTCTGCAATTGCGTGAGCCTTTGTTGACCAGAGAAATTCCCGCCGAGCGTTTTTCTTCGGCAGCTTTGTACTCCCGGTTTTTTAACGGTGATGCGCTGGTAGTTGCCAAAAATGGTCATGTTGTCTTTGAGGACTATGTTGCACCTTTTGCTTCGGGTGACCCGCATCTACTGGCATCGGGTACCAAAAGTTTCAGCGTCGCCTTGTTTGCGCTGGGTGTCAGAGACGGTATCTGGAGCTTAGATGAGCCGGTTTTTGACACCATCAACGAGTGGCAGGGCAATCCGGGGCGCGAAGCTATCACGATCAGGCACTTGCTCAATCTGAGCAGCGGGCTGAAAGATGCCGATGCTTATAATGTATTGCGTGTTCCACAACAGGATATTTACGATCTGGCTATCAATCATTCCACCCAGGTGTTTCCGGCAGGCAGTCATGTCATTTACGGCTCGGTGAATTTCTATATTTTGTCGGCCGTGTTTGAGCGCAAAACCGGCAAGGATCCTGCGCAATATCTTTATGACAATGTGCTGAAAACCCTTGGCATGCCGGAACAACATCACAACTTGTGGATTCGCGACATCAAGGGTAAACCACAATTGGCCGGAGGCGCTTATCTGGACGCGCGCAGCTGGTTGAATTACGGCTTGATGATTGCAGATGGCGGGTATTGGAAGGGACGACAGGTGCTGGATACTGCGACCTTGGCGTTGATTACTGAGCTCGATAATCCGGCCTATCAAGGGTATGGTGTGAGCTGGTGGCGCAACAACGCCATGAATGGCTCTTACCAGCCCGGGCTGGACAGTGTGCCAGCGAATGCTCGCCCTAGCGGGGAGCGCATCCTGCCGAATCAAGGCGGAGACTTGTATTTTGCCGGCGGCCTCGGTCGACAGCGCCTGTATATTGTGCCTTCTGAGAACTTGGTGATTGTGCGTTTTGGTATGACTCTCACTAACGCTTTCAGCGACGGGGAGTTACTCAGGCGTGTGCAGGACGCCTTTAAATAAGCCCGTGAGCGCCCGAGAAAGGCCAAGCCTCATTTTTCAGTGCAATCCATACAACGCACGGCCATGGGGTAAGCAGCCAGCCGCTCAGGATTGATTATTCCTCCGCAACTAGCACATACACCATAAGTGCCATTGCGGATGCGCGACAACGCGTTGTCGATCTCGATCAACTCTTTGCGGGCATCGGCAGCAAGCGCATGCAGCACTTCGTCGTTTTCGGTCTCTTGTGCTTGCTCTTGTGAGTCTTGGCTGCGTCCGCGACTCAGATCGTTTTGAATGCCTGCCAGGCGGTTGTTGAGCTCATAGTGCAGCGCATTCAGTGTGTCCACGACAATTTTTGTATCGATGCTGGTATTGATAGACATTCGAGCCTCTTGGATGATTGGTGGGTCAAACTACGCGTTATGCGATGAAGTTCACGACCTGAGGTAATACTACGCCGATCGTATGTTGGTATGTTTGTGCATAACAGTCACGCACTTTCTGACGCGTTGTGTCTTTAGGTGGCGTAAACCGTTCTTTGATCAGTTTATAGACATAGTCAAAATTGTGACGGGTAAATACCAGCATGACCATGCCTTTGGTGCCAGCAGCCAGTTCGTATTTATCATCACTGGCTAGTGTCATCTGCACCGCGCGCCGGTGATACTCGGTTTTGCTGTGTTTGGGGAAACCGATAGCGCTGTACAGCTCAAAAATTATGAATGGTTCGAATAGAAAATACAAATTTGAGGAATTTGCTTTGGATTCATACCATGCCTGCCAGCCGGATAATTGAATATGGTCAGCCATCAATTTTTCCAGGAGGACTCATGAACACGCCGCACGCACAAATGCAGTACCAGCAACGTGGCAAACTCCAGGTTGCCAGTGTGCTGTATCAATTTGTGGAGCAGGAGTTACTGCCCGGCAGTGGTGTACTGGCTACAGATTTCTGGGCAGGTCTTGAACAACTGGTGGCAGATTTTGCCGCGGCTAACCAAGGGTTGTTGCAACAAAGAACAAGTCTGCAGCAACAGATTGATCAATGGCATACTCAGCATGTCGGGCAGGAAATCGATGCTCGGGCATACCGAACATTCCTCGAAGATATTGGATATCTATTGCCGGAACCGGCAGATTTTTCAATTACTACTCAACACGTAGATGACGAGATTGCCATGCTGGCGGGCCCTCAACTTGTGGTGCCGGTGATGAATGCCCGGTATGCACTGAATGCCGCCAATGCACGCTGGGGCAGTCTGTACGATGCGTTGTATGGCAGCGATGTGATTGTTGATGACCCTGATCAGCCGCGCAAAGCAGGGTATGACAAACGACGTGGTCAAAAAGTCATACAGTTTGGCCGTCGCTTTCTGGATGAGTAAGCCTGTATTTATGAAGCCCGCGAACGATTGATTTTTATCAATACTGGTTTTCTGGATCGTACCGGGGCTGGCCGGTGCATTTGTGCGCAAAGCGGATATGAAGGCCAGCCCTTGGATCAAAGCCTACGAAAACCGCAATGTAGCCATCGGGCTGGCATGTGGTTTGTCGGGACGCGCGCAAATTGGCAAAGGTATGTGGGCAATGCCAGATGAAATGGGCGCCATGATGAAAGAAAAAATAGCACAGCTTTGTGCAGGCGCCAGTTGTGCCTGGGTGCCCTCGCCAACGGCCGCGACCTTACATGCCATGCATTACCACCGGGTCGATGTTGCCTGTGTGCAACGCCGATTGGCACAACAAGAGATGCTGCCATTGGATGATTTGCTGACCCTACCTCTTGCGCCGCCGGGCTGCTGGAGTCCGGAGCAAATTCAACAAGAGCTGGATAATAATGCCCAAGGCTTGCTTGGTTATGTGGTGCGCTGGATTGATCAAGGTATTGGCTGTTCGAAGGTGCCCGATATTGCAGGCACAGGACTGATGGAAGATCGCGCTACCTTGCGTATATCCAGTCAACATATTGGTAATTGGTTGCATCATGGGATCTGCAGCATTGAACAAGTACAGCAGACCTTGCGACGCATGGCGGTCATTGTTGATCAGCAAAATGCCGGTGACCCGCACTATCACGCCATGTCGCCAGACTTTGAAAACAGCCTGGCATTTCAGGCGGCCTGTGATTTGGTTTTCAAGGCTGAGCGACAACCAAGTGGTTACACTGAACCACTTTTACACAGGCATCGTATCAAGCTCAAGACAGGCAGTAAGGCGTGACTGTTAAGTGAACCAGTCAGGTGTTTCGTGAGCAAGGTATGACGCGTTAGACGGTTTGGCCTGGCCCATGGTCGGGCCTTTTTTAACCCGAAACTGCAAAAGCCTTAATTGTCATGGAAGTGTCTTTAATCCTTAATCCCACTGTCATCGAGGCTGCGTACACTGCAATTCCATCAAATGAGACTCTGGAGCATCTTGATGGCCAACATAACGCACTACCGAACAGTATTCCTGTCAGATATCCACCTCGGTGACGCGGATTGCAAAGCGGATTTTCTGCTGGATTTTCTGGATCATAGTCGCATCGATACCTTGTACCTGATCGGGGACATCATCGATATGTGGGCCATGAGCCGTCAGTTTTGCTGGCCTGAATCTCACAACAAACTTCTGCATCGGTTTATGCAGATGCCCGCAGTTGGTACCCGGGTGATTTATCTGCCGGGTAATCACGACGAACCTGCTCAGCGTTATGATGGTATGGCTTTGGGTGCCATCGAAATTCATCGCGAGTACATTCACACACTGGCCAATGGCAAAAAACTGTTGCTGGTGCACGGTGATCAATTTGATCAGGAAGTGTGCTTTGGTCCTCTGCATGCCTGGATTGGTGATAAAGCCTATCGGGCGTTGATGTTTGTGAATCGATGGTATAACCGCTATCGCGTCTGGCGCGGATATGACTATTGGTCATTGGCCGGTTTTCTGAAAAGTCATGTCCGGGGCGCTGCCGAGGCCATTAAGCGTTATCGCGAAATTGGCTGTGTCTATGCGCGTGAACGCGGTTTGGACGGCATTGTGTGTGGACACATTCACCACCCGGAAGTCACCACCGTCGACGGTACGTTGTATTGCAACGACGGCGACTGGGTAGAAAACTGCTCCGCCTTGACTGAAGATCGCCGGGGGAATTTACAGCTGATTTTCTGGACAGTCGTGCGGCAATCCATTGATTCGGATTTGACTCCTCAGGGTGCCCGCGTGCACAACCTTCGCGATCTGGGTGCTCGGGCCGCCTGATGACGGCCGGGCTTTACCTGGTAAAAAATGGTATCGCCTGCTAGCCCCTGTGCAGTAAACAGGGGCATAATCAGCGATAATCTATCGCTGATGCAGAACCATTTTCTTTATGAATCTTTCCCGCATTGATCTCAATTTGCCGGTGTATCTGGATGTATTGCTGCGGGAAAAATGTCACGCGTGCAGCAGAGCAACTTGGCATCACACAACCGGCACTCAGCAATGGCCTGCGCCGTCTGCGTGACTTGTTTCATGATCCTTTACTGGTACGCACCAGCGCGGGCATGACCCCCACCGAAAGAGCCGCTGAACTGCAGCCAATGGTCAGACAGATTCTGTCGGCGATTGAACAGACGGTGATGCCAACATCTGAATTTGAGCCTGAAAAGAGCCAGCGTGACGGTCAGCGCATGGGTTGGGTCGATGAAGCGCTGGCGGAACTTGGATTGCAGCGTCATATCCGGGTGTTTACCCGTCATTATCAAGTGGCCGCTCATTTGGCCGCGCAGCCAGACTTGGTGGCAACTTTGCCGTCACAAATGGCATGGAGTCCTTTGTTACAACATGATGGCGGCCATGCCTGGATGCGCCGCCGCATCATCGAGTTGGCGCGCGATGTGGTTGGCAGACATTAAAAAGTCATCGATAGGTAATGCGCTCAACACACTAAATTGGTGATAATCTCGCGCTTAACTAAAACAGAAGGTGCCACGTTTGCCAAACCAGTCTGAAATCGCAACAACCATCATTGCCATTGCTGGCGCTTCAGCCTCTGGAAAGAGCCTGTTTGCTTCCACTGTCTATCACGAACTGGTGGCAGAGCTGGGCGGTGACCGTATTGCTATTGTCTCGGAAGACGCCTATTACCGAGATCAAAGTCATCTGCCTTTCAGCCAGCGCGTACTGACCAACTATGATCACCCCTCTGCATTTGAACACTCTTTGCTGGCCTCGCATTTACACACTTTGAGGCAAGGTGGCGCGATTGATATGCCACAGTACAGTTATAAACAGCACACCCGTCAGGAAAAAACCATTCGGGTATCTGGCGCCAGAGTTGTGCTGGTTGAGGGGATCTTGCTGCTCACGGATAAACGTCTGCGCGAGAACTTTGATATCAGTGTTTTTATGGATACCCCGCTCGATGTCTGTCTGTTACGACGTATCAAGCGTGATATTGAAGAGCGTGGACGCAGCCTGCACTCAGTTGTTGAGCAGTATGAAACTACGGTGAGACCTGCGTATTTTGAATTTATTGAACCGTCGCGGCAATTTGCTGATCTGGTGGTGACCCGGGGTGGTCAGAATCAGATTGCAATTGATGTGATCAAAGCCAACATTCGCCAGTTAATGGCCAGATAGTTTACCGGTTGCACTTTATGATGGGTCTTGTCGGCATGGCATTTCTGTTGCTGGTGGCATTTGCTGCCTCCAGCAATAAACGACGTATAAACTGGCGTACAGTGAGTATTGCTTTTGCGTTACAGGTGTTTCTGGGTGCATTTGTCATCTATCTACCGTTTGGGCAGCAGGTGCTTTATCAGATCACTCAGGTTGTATCCAAGGTAATCAGTTTTGCGAACGATGGCATCGTGTTTGTGTTTGGTGAGATCGGCAATTTTTCGCAGGGATTTATCTTTGCGGTGCATGTGCTCACCGTCATTGTGTTTTTCTCGTCGCTGATCGCAGTGCTTTATCATCTGGGTATCATGACTTGGGTTATCCGCGTGATTGGTGGTGGTTTGCAAAAACTGCTAGGTACCAGTCGCCCTGAATCCATGTCGGCGGCAGCCAATATTTTTGTGGGCCAGACCGAAGCGCCGCTGGTGGTCAGACCCTTTATTCCGACCATGACCCGCTCAGAGCTGTTTGCTGTGATGGTGGGCGGATTATCCTCCATTGCAGGATCGGTGCTCGCGGGTTATGCGGGGTTGGGTGTTGAACTGAAGTACCTGATTGCCGCCAGTTTTATGGCCGCTCCAGGCGGTTTTTTGATGGCAAAAATGCTGTTGCCGGAAACAGAAGCCGCNNGGCGCGTCCAGTGGTATGCAACTGGCCCTGAATGTCGGCGCGATGGTGCTGGCCTTTGTGGGATTGATTGCGTTAGTGAACGGCATTATTGGTGGCATTGGCGGTCTGATTGGTATCGAAGGGCTTACCCTGCAANNTGGCGGGCAGCTTTATTGGTCAAAAGTTGGTGATCAACGAATTTGTAGCCTATCTCGACTATGTCACTGTCAAAGAGCAGCTCAGTGCGCAGACACAAATTATTGTCACCATTGCGTTATGCGGTTTTGCCAATTTTTCGTCGGTCGCCATCTTGCTAGGTGGTCTGGGTGGCATGGCGCCGGAGCGTCGCGGTGATATCGCTGAGCTTGGCATGAAGGCCTTGCTGGCAGCGACACTGGCTAATTTGATGAGCGCTGCAATCGCAGGGTTCTTTTTCTCCTTGATTTGAGGTCAGTCCCCATGTTCGCGCACGTTCCTGATCTTGATATTGGTCGTTTGGACACTGACACAGATGCATTTGTGGCCGAGCTTGGGCGCGCGTATACCGAATTTGGATTTTGCGGCATTCGCGGTCATGGCATCAGCAGCAAAACGGTTGAGGATTGTTACGCGGCGATCAAAGCGTTTTTTGCCTTACCCCATGAAGTCAAACAAAAATATCATGGCGCGGGTTTGGGCGGGGCCAGAGGTTACACGGGTTTTGGTATCGAAAAAGCCAAAGACAGCCAGCATCCCGATTTGAAAGAGTTCTGGCATGTCGGACTCGAGACTGGCAATCCTGCACCACATCCGTGTTTATACCCAAATATCTGGCCAAGTGAAGTGGCGGACTTTGAACGAGCCACCTATACCCTCTACACAGAATTGCAAAAGCTGGGCAGCCGGGTGCTTGAAGCGCTGGCGCTGTTTTTGGGCATGCCGCGTGATTATTTTGCGGACAAAATCCAGTATGGAAATTCGATATTGCGGCCTATTCACTACCCGCCCGTCACTCACACGGGTTCGGGCTCTATCCGCGCCGGTCAACATGAAGATATCAATCTGATCACCTTGCTGGTCGGCTCACATGAAGCAGGTCTTGAGATTCTGCGTCGAGATGGTTCGTGGTTGCCCGTGACCACACAACGAAGCGAAATTCTGGTCAATATTGGAGATATGCTGCAACGCCTCAGCAATCATGTGCTGCCTTCAACAACCCACCGCGTCGTCAATCCTGTTGGCTCAGCATCGGGACAAGCGCGTTACTCAATCCCGTTTTTTTTGCACCCTAATCCGGACTTTTTGATCAAAACATTGCCAACCTGTATCAGCAAAGACAGGCCAAACCAGTATCCAGATGCCATCACTGCCAATGACTACTTGTTGCAACGCCTGGCAGAAATCGGGCTGCTCAAAAAAGCAAATTAATGCCAGACACCAATAATCCCACCCATGATGGTAAATGCCAGTGTGTGGTAAGAGGCGTTGATGGCAAACAGGTTCAAACTTGAGATATCCATGAGTTTCCCTCTTTATTGTTATGTGGCGTGGGGTGGCAGAATTCAATCTACTACGCGCTTGTAAATATAGTCCTTCAATAAAAAGTTGACCAGTAAACTGTTGTCACAAAACCAATGGCAATAGTGTGCCTTTTGCTACCCAAACGTGCTTACAATGAGCTTTGATGCTTAGAACAGTGACGCGAGCCATAAACGTGATACCTCGGGTGATTACTTCAGTACTTTTGACAATAGCACTGGTGGCAAGCTCACTTGTGTTGAGTGCAGCTGTGCTGATCGCACCCACGAAGGCATTGGCCCAGCACGGACAGCCAAGCATTCAACAATTGCTGCAAGAGCCATTTCTGGATGACTACTATTCCAATGTGGTGTACGGCTACGAAATCATCACCGATACCCAGAAAAACGCCAGTCGCTATGTGGGCAATGCCCTTAACTGCAGCAACTGCCACTTACAAGCGGGGACCCAAAAAGAAGCCTTGCCGCTGAACGTCGCTGGCATGTACCCAAAATGGCGCGCCAAAAACGGTAAACGTAATGGCATTGGTTTGCGAATACGTGAATGTTTCCTGTACAGCATGGACGGTATCATGCCCCCTGAGGATGCGCCGGAAGTGCTCGCCATCTCGGCATATGTGAGTTATCTGTCTCAAGGGCAGATTATGGGTGCTGAACCCGAGGGACGCGGTGTGCCCACGTTACCGGATACCGGTTATGACCCCAATCCTGCCAATGGCCGGGCGGTCTATCTGGCTCAGTGTGCCAGTTGTCATGGCACACAAGGGGAGGGTGTTGCAGGCATGCCGCCGGTGTGGGGTTTAAACTCTTACAACAAAGGTGCCGGCATGAATGACATCCGTGAGGCGGCCGGATTCATCTGGGCCAACATGCCATTGGGTAACGGTAAATCGCTGAGCCACCAACAAGCACTGGACGTGTCAGCCTACCTGAATTTGCAGATACGCCCCTCTGACCCCAGAGACAGCAAATTCCTCAAACTGTTGGAACACCTGATAAATTGATCCGTAAATATTTCTCAGAAGCGACTCCTTCTTTTGCCTGGAAAAATCGTCTGGGCAACTGGCGCACGGAGATATTTGCGGGATTTGTGGGCGCCATTCTGGTAATTCCTCAAGGTATTACCTTTGCGTATCTGGCTGGCCTGCAGCCAGAGTATGGATTGTACTGCGCTATCTTTGTAACGCTGTTTTGTAGCGTGTTTGGTACCTCATCGATGATGAGCGGCCCGAATACTGCTGTCGCAATTCTGATAGGGACAGCGGTGTTGCCACTGGCGGGTCGCGGCAGTCCGGTGTATGTCGATTTTGTGTTTCTGTTGTGTTTGATGGTGGGTGCCATTCAATTATTGTTCTGGCTGATGCGTGGGGCACGTATTTTTCAGTACCTGTCACCCGCGGCTATTTCGGGCATTTCTGCAGGTGCCGGCTTTTTAATTATCATGTCGTCACTGGACAGCATTCTGGATTTGTCGACGTTCAAGACTACGTTCTTTTACGAAAAAATATATGTGATTGCCAGTGACGCCCGCGATTTGGTGAATCCGTACAGCCTGTTTATTGGTGTCTGTACTATAGCGGGCGGTTATGTAGGGCGTCGTTTTTCACCACGCTATTTTATTATTATTGCGGTGACGGCAGGTTATCTCAGCGGATTGCTGGTGGCGTTTATCTGGCCGCAGCCGGTCACTGAACTTGAATATCTCGGGCGTATGCCGCTGGAATGGTTGCCATTCAGTGTACCCACCATCAACATGGAATATCTGATGATCAGCACCAAGCTAATCCCCTATGCGATAACCATTGCATTTATTGGGCTTGCGCAGTCGCTGGTAATTGTGCGTGAACTCAAGATGGAGACAGATCAGGACATTAATCTGGACAAAGAAGTGTATGCCCAAGGGCTGGCCAATTTGCTGGCACCATTTTTCTCCAGTTTTGCCGGAGCAGGCAGCTTTAACCGTACCAAGGCTAACCAGAGTCTTGGTGCGACCACGCCGTTCTCCGGTATCACCTCGGCGGGTTTTGTGCTGATATTGATCACCTTTCTTGGGCCAATCCTCACCTATATGCCGATGGCCGCCATGGCCGGTACGCTGTTTATTGTGGGCGCAGACATGATCAAGTGGCGCGATATAAAGCACTACGCCAAGGTGCGCGCCGAACTGGTGATTTACTTCGCGACATTTATCAGCATCATGTTTTTTGGACTGGCCACGGGTGTTGTGGTCGCAGTATTCCTGTCGGTCAGTGTGTTTATGTTGCGCATCAGTCAGCTGGAGTTGGCCGTTGAGCCAACAGACTCCGGCATGCTTCTCAAAGTCAAAGGCGCCTTGTTTTATGCATCGCTTGCCCATCTGACGGAGCGATTCCACAGTCACTTTGGTAAAAATATGACGGTGGATTTGCAGTTCACCACACACATCGATCAGTCAGCCGTCGATTTTTTTATCCGTGAATCAAAACACATGGCAGAGCACGGCGTCAGATTGACATTGTTGATCAATGACAAACAAGGTCACTTCTTAAAAAAGCTGGGTGCCAGCAGTGATATTGATCTGGTCGCGTTATAGTTTTTAGTACACTCATTCAGTAAATACAGCAGGAGAACAACGATGAAAGATGATGATCAGCAAACAGTCGGGCGCCGTGCCCTATTAAGTAATCTGGGTGTTGCTGCCGTTGCAGGCCTGGCGGTTGGTGCCAGTCAGGTGTCGGCACAGCCGACACCCCTAGATACAGGATTTCAACCGGCACGCCATGGGCAGGATTTGTGGCTGGACGAGCTGCCCGGCAGTCACCGGGTGTTTATCGACTCGTCAACGGCCACCGGTGGCGCCAGCGCGTTGTGGTACGCCAACAATATTTTGAGCGCGCATGAGGAGTCGTACGAGGGCAGTGCGTCGGATTATGCCTTGATTGTGTGTTTCCGGCATCTTTCGACGCCATACGGTTTTGATGATGGTATCTGGGCAAAATATGGTGCCTTGTTTAACCGCGCTGCTGATCCGGCACCGACGCAAAACCCTTTGCATACGGCAGGCCCGGCCACGGGTGGTAACAGCATTGGTTCATCCGTGGCACGTGGTGTGCAGTTTGCCATTTGTAGCAGGGCTAGCCGCCGGTTTGCGATGGCAATTGCTTCATCTGCCGGTGTGAGCGCTGAAGAGGCGTTTGCAGAGCTCGCTGCGGGTTTGATCCCCAATGCTCGCATGGTGCCGGCAGGGGTGGTCACTGCCACGCGCGCGCAGGAGTACCGTTATAGTTTGTTGTACGCGGAGTAAAAATATGGGGACAAGCTTGTGTTAGCACTCACTCACACTGACCGGAATGTTGATCGCCAGCCCCCCATCGGAAGTTTCCTTGTAGCGGCTGTTCATATCCAGTGCAGTGTCCCACATGGTTTTGATCACCACATCCAATGATACTTTGGCACTGGCGGGATCGCTGTGCAGCGCCAATTGCGAGGCGGTGATGGCCTTGATGGCGCCCATGGTGTTGCGTTCAATGCACGGTACTTGCACCAGTCCGCCAATCGGGTCGCAAGTCATGCCGAGATGATGTTCCATGGCGATTTCTGCTGCCATCATACATTGTTCTGCGCTGCCACCCAGGCACTCAGTCAGGCCGGCCGCTGCCATTGCTGAGGACACGC
Organism: Gammaproteobacteria bacterium UBA6173; assembly: GCA_002422225.1. Classification (GTDB taxonomy): domain Bacteria; phylum Pseudomonadota; class Gammaproteobacteria; order Pseudomonadales; family Pseudohongiellaceae; genus Pseudohongiella. The sequence continues at coordinate 15,557 of DITX01000087.1, read as the reverse complement.
CAATTTCAGCCTGGCAGCCGCCCATGGCGGCTGAGATTGTGGCGCGTTTTTTGAAAATACAACCGATTTCGGATGCCGTGTACAAAAAACGCAGAATCAGATCGTCATCCGTTTGCTGCTCAGTCAGCCCCTCACGAAACACCAGCAGATATTGCAACACGGCAGGAATGACGCCGGCTGCACCGTTTGTGGGCGCAGTCACCACTCTGCCGAATGCCGCGTTCTGCTCGTTTACTGCCAGCGCAAAACAACTGACCCAATCCAATGTATATGCAAATCCTGTACCATTAGTACGGATAGCCTGTATCCATGCGGGGTAGTCCTTGTGGCTGCTTGTTTTGAGCAGTCGTTTGTTGAACTGCGATGCGCGACGCATAACATTCAAACCGCCAGGCAGCATGCCTTCGCTATGGCAACCGCTGTATATACATTGGCGCATTACCTGCCAGATGTTCAACACAGCAGAGCGTGTGACATGGTCCTCCCGCCAGGCTTTTTCGTTTTCTGCCACAACACCCGAAATGGGCAGACCAGTTTGTGTACACCAACGTGACAGGTCGAGAGCAGATTCAATTGGGTAGGGGAGTGTCACGGCGGGTGTGCTGTTGTGTGGGAGTTGATCCTCCTGCACCACAAAACCACCACCCACAGAGTAATAAATTTCAGTGTGTGTACTGCCGTCATTACATGTGGCGCAGAACTCCAGTCCATTGGAATGAAATGGCAATATCTCTTGTGTCAGAAACAGAATGTCGCGTGCCGGATCAAAACCGATACATTGGCCCGTACCAAGTGTCAGCCTCTTCAGATCACGAATGCTGCGAACGCGTGGGCGAATATTGTCGACATCAAAACTGACGGGATCTTCGCCCGCAAGGCCCAGCATCAGTGCGATGTCGGTACCGTGACCTTTGCCGGTTTTGGCGAGTGATCCATACAGTTTTATCTGCACGCTTGTTATTGGATTGCCTTCCGTGATGTGACTGGAATCCAAGGCTTCAACAAAACGTGATGCTGCATTCCACGGACCCAGCGTATGTGAACTGCTTGGGCCGATGCCGATCTTGAACATGTCCAGTACAGATAAGGATTCCACAGTGCTTACACCTTGATTTTGTAACCGGTCTTGAATATCCACCAGATTACCGCCAGGCACACCACCATAAACAGAAAAATCATGCTCAGGCTGAAGGCTGCGTTGACATCGGAAACCCCATAAAAACTCCATCGGAAACCATTCACCAGGTAGACCACCGGATTAAATAAGGCAACGGTCTGCCAGATGCCGGGCAGCATACTGATAGAGTAGAAACTGCCGCCCAGAAACGTTAAGGGCATCACCACCATCATGGGCACAATCTGCAAACGCTCAAAACCGTCCGCCCATACGCCCAGAATAAAACCGAACAGGCAGAAGGTCACTGATATCAGCACCAGAAAAGCCAGCATCCACACGGGATACACAATGGAAAAATCTACAAAAAAGCGCGCTGTCAGCAAAATAATCAAACCCAGCACCACGGATTTGGTGGCAGCTGCACCCACATACGCAATCACAATTTCAAAGGCTGAAATGGGGGCTGCCAGAATCTCATAGATGGTACCTGTGAACCGTGGCATATAAATACCAAACGCCGCGTTGTTGATGCTTTCCACCAGAATAGTAAGCAGAATAAGACCGGGCACAATAAAAGCGGCATAACTGACGCCATCAATGTCCATCATGCGTGAACCAATGGCTGAGCCAAACACAATAAAATAAAGCGAGGTTGATAACACCGGAGAAACGATGCTCTGTTTCCAGGTGCGCAGTGTGCGGTGTATTTCAAAGTGATAAATTGCCTTGATCGCCTGTACATTCATTGGGCGTCTCCTTTTGATGCGTCGGCGTTTGTATCGTTGTCTGACACCAGACTGACAAAAATATCTTCCAGTGAGCTTTGTGAGGTCTGCAGGTCGCGAAACTCAATGCCATGGTCATACAAGGTGCGGATGACTCTGCCAATTTCGCCGTAATCGCTGCGCGTGTCATAGGTGTAAGTGAGTTCATTGCCGTTGTTGCTGAGCACGAGACCATCAATTTGAATGGCTGAAGGCAACGCAGTCAACGGTGAGGGCAGTTCCATGACCAGTTCACGTTTGCCCAGCTTTTTCATCAATTCGGCTTTTTCTTCCACCAGCACAATACGACCTTTGTTAATAACACCCACGCGGTCGGCCATGTCTTCGGCTTCCTCAATGTAGTGCGTGGTCAAAATAATGGTCACGCCGTCCTGTTTAAGTGCCCGGATCATCTGCCACATGTCGCGGCGCAGTTCGACATCAACGCCGGCAGTGGGTTCGTCCAGAAACAGAATCTGCGGTTGGTGAGACAATGCTTTGGCAATCAACACCCGGCGCTTCATGCCGCCGGACAAGGTCATGAGTT
>DITX01000087.1:12653-13117 GCA_002422225.1 Gammaproteobacteria bacterium UBA6173 | reverse complement strand
ACGGTTTCGAACACGCTGATCGAGATTTCCTGCGGCACCAGGCCTATTTTTTTACGAACTTCGCGGTAGTTTCTGATCACATCCAGGCCATCTACCTTGAGCTCACCCGGGCCAGGGTTTACCAAGCCACACAGGATGCTGATCAAAGTAGTTTTACCGGCGCCATTGGGGCCTAACAGGGCAAAAATCTCGCCACGTTTGATCGTCAGGTTGATGTCATCCAGTGCCGCAAACCCCGACGGGTACACTTTGCTCAGATGGCGTATAGAGATGATTGCATCGTCAGGCATGTTGCTGCTCCACGGATTGCTGTTTGTTTGCGAAGATCTTTCCGATTGTCATTGCGTCGATGGCCGGATAATCCCGAGATTGTTTTCTATTACGATGCTTGTACCCAATGGTTGTGACAATGCCTGCAGACGTCGCAGAATGCGCTGCGAAACCTCAGGTGACGCGATCACAGG
>DITX01000087.1:0-12642 GCA_002422225.1 Gammaproteobacteria bacterium UBA6173 | reverse complement strand
CCGGCCTGGCCATTCGCCGCTCATCAGCGCGGCAATGGTAAATCCATCGTCCACTGTGGTTGCCAGTTCAGCCGAGTTCAACGACGGCTGGGCATGAACATCAACAGTGCTGGCTAGCAGAATGCTGGTCAGCGTAATACCAATGAATTTTAGTATGAGAGGTTTGATGGTATTCATAACAACTCCTTGTTGATTACTGTTGTACTGTTAACGAGGCTCTCGACCTCTTTGATCCCGGGATGCAGTGCCACATGATGATTCCTTTTAGCGCTTGGAGGCAATCAATCACCGCCATTAATTTGATGCTAAATATTTATGATGGCATAGTGAAGACTCACTAAAAGGCTTCACTGGTGTAAGGAGAAATAAAAATGGTAAAGAAATTTCTGTCGGGAATCGCACTGATGTGCAGCCTGGGACTTTCAGGTGTTACTTCGGCGCAGGACGCCCCCGCGCTGACCTATGAAATGGCTGAGCGGGCAATGGCGGCGGCGCTGGCCGAGTCGCGGGCCAATAGCTGGAATCTTACTATCGTCATTGCTGACGCAGCGGGTGTTCCGGTAATGATTCACCGCATGGATGGTGCCTCGGCACGTACCTATGACATCGCCCTAAGCAAGGCGCGGGTAGTGACGGCAACCGGTTTAGCCTCAGGGGAATATGGTCGCAGGCTGCAAGCGGGCGAAATTGCTGAGGTGGAAGGGGGAGTCACCTTTGCTGGCGGTGTCCCGGTCATGTTGAATGGTGAGCGCATTGGCGCCATCACCTCAAGCGGTGCCCGGGGCATTGAGGATGAACAGGTGTCTTTGGCAGGTGCGGCAGCGATTGCGGATTAGTAATTCTGCAAAAAAAGCGCCCAATGTTATGAACTCATGTCATCGCAGTGGGCGCTGTGCGCCGCGTGATAGCACCCGCAATTTTAATTCGAAGTTTTCATCCGCTGTTTCCACTATGCTGAGAATGGCGATGAGATCGAGATTTTCAGCGGTGCTTTTAGTCCAATTTCCTCCTGCTGCGATATTGCCGGACCACGCAGAATCCTGAGTCCAGCCCTGCTCATCAAGTTGTTCAGTAAAAAATGCATAGAGTCTGGCAATGTCCCAGTCGATGGCTACCTGGCTTTGCGTTTCAAAATCGTTAGGAGAGCCGGAACTCCTTGACCCAGACATAAATGTTGACCGCGGCTGGCCGAGAGGGCTGCCCGTTGGCGTTGGCAGTCGCAAGGTCGGCAGGTGCTCTGTTACACCGCCAATCATGACGGCGCGCATACCGGGGTTTTGAACGCCTTGGCTGTTCTGTTGGGCACAGTTTGCTGTGCCGCGCGCCATCGTGTTGTTCTTGATCAGGCTGGCGACCGTGTGATTGCTGACAGTCGAAATACTGATCGTTATAATGCCATGATCGTCATGGCAGAGATTCGAAGGGTTGGCTTGAGGCGAGGCGCTGCCTGCCGGAACAAACCCTCTGGGTTGAACCATGGCTGAATCAGGGCGTTGCAGTTCCTGCCAGCCTGCTGCCGCCAGTGTTGCCAGCAGTACTTGTCGGGTTTCTTCCGCGGCCATGTCTGATTGCAGCACTAGTCGCTGCATTATGCCCTGATCCAGACTGCCCAGGACCTTGACGCTGACCGGGATTTCAAACTCAGGGAAACTTTCCATCACATCACTGTAGATGCCAATCTGCATGGTATTGCCAATACTCAGCAGGGCTTTTGCCAGATCAAGCGGAATGGCGTCTACAAACTCAGTATCAGCCTGCGCAAATGCGCTCAGAAAAAACAGTGTTGCCAGTGGTAGTTTCCGTGTCATGTTTTTCTCCTTGGCATAACGACTTTGTTTATATTATTGATTTCTGTAAGAAAGACGAAATCGTAGGTGGACGTTATCTTCCTCGATGCGCGTCATGTCCAGTAAACCATCAAGCTCGGTCTCGTCATCGTTGTGTTTGACCCAGGTGCTGCCTGCGGTAAGTTCACCTGCCCATGATGCGTCTTGCTTCCAGCCCTGCTCTTGCAGTTGTTTGGCAAACCAGAGATTGATCTCGGCCATGCTCCAGTCTACACGCAGAGGGGATTGAGTGGTCATGATGTTGGATGAGCTGGACATGCGGCTACCAAAAGGCGGGCTAAATCGCACGCCTCGATCTTCTGCGGGTAGTTCCAGAACAGGCATATGTTCGTTGAGTCCAGCCATGGGATTAGAATTGAGCATCAATCCCTGACGTTGTTCATTCTGCTGGTTACAATTCAATCCTGACATATTGGTACTATAGTTCCAATCCAGAGCAAGGCGATTATAGACGCCTTGTCTATTTCGTGCGCTGATAGACATCATGCCGTACTGATCGTGACAAAATTGATTGCTTGAAATGCGTGCTTGAAACGGTGTGGTATTGCCGACAAAGCCGCCGCGTTGTTGGGATGGGCGAGATTCCAGAGTGGTCCAATTTGACGCTGTCATTGCCGTGTGGACAATCTCCTCCATGATCTGGGTGGATAGTTCAGATCTAAGGATCAGCGTCATGGCCATGCCCCGGTCAAGACTGCCTTCAGCCCTTATGGTTTCGGGCAGCGCAATGTTGGGAAATCCATCCGGAAGATCAATGTAAATATGCCCCCCCGCCAAGTCTTCAGCCAATTGCCGCGGAATGCTGTCTCGTTCGGGTGGCACCTCCTGTACAGCGCATGCTGCCAGTGCGGGTGCAATCCACAACAGTTTTATGATGCGTGGTGTCATGTTCAGCCTCCTTGTAAACAAAACCTAAAGGGAGAGTAAACGTCCAGCGCCCGTGAGTCCAGTCTGAAATTTAATTGCAGGGCCAGCCTGTCGGAACAATAAAAATGCGATCAACTTCTTTCCACACGCCGTTGATGTGATCTTGTTGCAATTCAGCAAACAATCTGGGAGTCAGTGTGTGTTCAATTTCCGATAAAGCCTGGGTGAGCAGGTAGTTATCCGGCGTGCTCGATTGTATCCATGGTCCCAGCCAGTGCGGTTTTATCAGTGGTACCCAAGCGTGGGTGTCGATGTCACATAGCTTGTCCAGAGATAGCCACTGACCACGCAGATGATGTGCCGGGCAGCTGATGGGTGTTGCCATCCCATGTTCGCGAATTCGCGAATAAAACAAATAACCCGGCATAAACACGCGGCTGACAGCCGGTGCCTGAAGGCCATGTTGCGCCAAGGTGTCCAGGCTCTCTGGCAGCAGACAACGCTGGCGCTGTGGTCCGAGCATACGGGCAGTTTTGATGTCGAGGCGGTCGCGCGGATTGGGGCCATACCAGCCAAGTGATTGGTCCGCGCTGCCGGGGTTTGAAACTGGCTCAGATCAAGCGCACGTTCTTGTTCCGAGCGTGTTTTGACATGCTCCATTGAGACTCGCTATATAACTACTTACTGTGGTTTAACGATGGTGGCGCTATCAATAGCCACCATGGTCTGAGCCAACGTTCTGCCATTTAATGATGCCCCCGTCAGCATGGTGATAGCAGTCTGAGACAAGATATTACCTTCAAAATGTGCCCCGGCTTCAATCAATACTTCACCAGCTACCTGCCAGAATACATTCTTGGCTTGTGCGCCGCCCGCGAGTGTGATGCGTTTGCTTGAACTAATGCCCAGATCACCAGAAATCTGGAATATCCATACATACATCATTGGCGCCGCCGTTAAGCACAAGATCGTTTGGAATGATTACCGATGTGCTCCAGTTATACAGACCTGCTTGCAATGTCAGGCTGCCGATGTTACCCGCACCAGTATTCAGGAAGTCAGGTGTTGGACGACCGGCAGCATCGGCATAGGCGGTTTGCATGTCCAATACCGCAGTGGTCAGGTTGGAATTGCTGAGTGGGGTCATGTCGTTCTCAGTTAGTCCATAACCGACATAAAGCCGCGCGCCGATATACTCTCTGACATCCGCGTTCAACAGCACTTCGGCACTTCCGCCAGACAGTGCACCAGTCTGAAATATCGGGTAGGGCCCTGTCTGATGAGCTACCCAGCCCTGGGGTGTCAAAAATAGCCACGTATCCTGGTGCTCAAAAACAACGTAGTAGTTGCCAGTTTTATCCAGATCTGTGTCGGCCACAATAATAGTGCCCGACAGTGTCGGATTGTCAGTTGTACCGGTAGAAGTAGCCGAGTAGCTGGCTGTTGGTGCCGCTTGAGTGTTCTCTGCGAGCCCTGTCATCAGCAGGACTGACAACATGGCGACCCATGCATGTTATTTGAGCGTGTGTAGTAAATTTGTCATGTGGAACTCCGATTAAATCAAAATGATCGATTGACGGAGTAAGCGCAGTTGGCGTGTATTCATCAATTACCGGATAGAGGTAGCAAACAAGAATAAGGATATCTGTCTGCTGGCGAACATAAGGCGTTCTTTCACTGCATAAACTGCCGGGAATTCTTGTCATCACGAAAGATGATCAGCGGGCGCACCTGATCATCAGCTGCGCGCGAACCTTGCGCCAGTGCCACCTGATCGGTGATCAGTGTGTGATGAGGGGATTTGCTACACACCGGATCCGTGTTGGCAGCATCCCCGGTCAGCATAAACGCCTGACAGCGGCAGCCACCAAAATCTTTTTCTTTTTCATCACAACTACGGCAAGGCTCCGGCATCCAGCTGTTGCCGCGGTAGGCATTAAAGGCGTGTGAGTCAAACCAGATGCTGCGCACATCGTGATCGCGCACATTGGGGAATGCCAGTTCCGGCAACATGCGGGCTTCATGGCAGGGCAACGCTAGGCCATCAGGTGCGATATTCAGAAACACAGAGCCCCAACCATTCATGCAGGCTTTCGGGCGATCCGAGTAATAATCAGGCACCACAAAGTAGAGTTTCATTTTGTTGCCTAAACGTTCACGAAACTGATTGCAAATGATCTCAGCGCGCTCCAGCTGTTCGCGGCTTGGCATCAGATATTCGCGGTTTTTGAATGCCCATGCGTAATACTGACTGTTGGCCAATTCGACATGATCTGCCTGCATGCGTTCAGCCATCTGCAAAATCTGTTCGATGTGGTCAATGTTGAGGCGATGTAGCACAACATTAAGCACCATGGGGTAATCATACTGCTTGATCAGTTTTGCTACTTTGAGTTTCAGGTCAAAGGTTTTGGTGCTGGACAGGAAATCGTTGAGCTCTTTGCTGGAGTCTTGAAAGGACAATTGTATCTGGTCGAGCCCGTTTGCCTTAAAAGCGGCAATACGTTTTTCTGTCAGTCCAATGCCGGATGTCAACAGATTAGTGTAATAACCCATCTTACTGGCTTCAGCGATAATCTCTTCCAGATCATCACGCAGCAAGGGCTCGCCCCCTGATAAACCAAGTTGAACAGCACCCAGTTCACGTGCTTCGCGCAGCACTCTTACCCACTCCTCGGTGGACAGTTCTTTGTCAAACGTGCTTGCGTAGTTTAGCGGGTTATAACAAAACACACAGTGCAGAGGGCATCTGTACGTGATCTCGGCATTGACCCAGAGTGGGCCGGGTTGCGCGCTGTGCGTAGAGTCAGTCACGGGTAATCCAGCCTTTGTTATGGGCGTGCTCGAGAAAATCGATCACGTCCTGTTTAAGATCAACGCCCGGATAGCTGGCTTCTAGCGCGTTGATAATATCGGGTGCACTGCTTTTGCCATCGATGCGCTTGAGAATTTCGCCCGCACTTCCCGTCAGTTTAATCAGCCCCTCAGGGTACAAGAGCACATACGCATTTTGTGTAGTCTCCCATTTCAGTTTGTACTGTCTGGCCAGACGCAGCGGCTGTGGGTGAACAATACTCATGGCGCCATCCTCGCGATGGCGCCGTGTCGGGTTTCCCCAATACCGTAACTGACCTGAATCGAGTCGAGCATCGCCCACAACACATTCAGCTTGAACTGCAGGATGTCCAGCGCACGCTCCTGTTCCGGTCGTGTTTTGAAATGTTCCAGTGTCACTCGCAAGCCGTGCTCGACATCGCGACGTGCTTCGGACAGACGTTTACGAAAATAGTGGTAGCCGCGCGCATCAATCCACGGGTAATGCGCTGGCCAGCTGTCCAGACGTTTCTGGTGAATAGTGGGTGCAAATAACTCGGTTAACGATGAACACACGGCCTCTTGCCAGGGGGCTGTGCGGGCAAAGTTCACGTAAGCATCCACCGCAAACCGCACGCCGGGTGATACGTGTTTCAGCGACAACACGTCATCCCGCGTCAGGCCCACCGCTTCAGCCAACGCAAGCCATGCTTCAATGCCACCTTCATCTCCTTCGAGGCCATCGTGATCGATGATGCGCTGAATCCACAATCGTCGGTGTTCTTTATCTGGCATGTTCGACAGGACAGCAGCATCTTTGATCGGAATCATGATCTGGTAATAAAAGCGATTGAGCACCCAGCCCTGAACCTGTTCCTTTGTGCATTGACCGCTGTTCATGGCGATATGGAAGGGATGAAAGATGTGATATCGCGATTCTTTTGCGCGCAATTGCGCTTCAAATTGTTCAACTGTCCAGGGTGTCAGCGTGCTGGTCATCATAGGGTAAAGTCCATGCCATCAAAGGCTACTTCGATGTTTTCCTGATTGAGGATTTTTCGTTCGCTGGAGTTCTCACGCAGTATCGGATTGGTGTTGTTAATGTGAATCAGAATTTTGCGAGTTGCGTTGAGGGGTCTCAGGATCTCGATCATGCCGCCCGCGCCGGATTGCGGCAGATGACCCATTTCCAATGACAGCGTCTGACTGATGCCCAGTTTGCGCATTTCATCATTGCTCCAACAGGTGCCATCGACCATCAGACAGTCGGCATTCTGCATAAACGGCAGCACATGAGGCTCAATGGCGGCGAGCCCCGGCGCGTAGAACAGTTTTTTGCCGCTGCGCTTGTCCTCGAGCTGAATACCGATGTTATCGCCTTCGTGTGGGTCATGCCGGTGTGGCGAGTAAGGTGGCGCTTTGCTACTGAGGGGCACTGCCGTGATGTCAATGTCTGCAATGCCCTCCACCTGAAAACGGTGTCCGCCCGCCGTGGGCACCTGATGCCATGACACGCCGCAGAAGTGTGTCAGGATGTTAAAAATTGGATTGCCCTGGGTCAGATCTTCGTGAACCATGTCTGTGCAGTAGATGTTGAGGGGCGTTTTGCCCTCCCGCAACATAAACAGGCCAGTGGTATGGTCAATCTGCGCATCCATCAGCACGATGCCCCGCACAGCGGTGTCGCGGATGGCGCGTGCAGGTTGCAACTCGGGGAAACCTTGAAACTGGGTCAGGATATCGGGTGAGGCATTAAACAACAGCCAATTGATGTTATCGCTGCTGATGGCAATTGATGATTGTGTTCTCGGGCTTGCCACGATACTGCCCTTGCGCACGCCATCGCAGTTAGGGCAATTACAGTTCCATTGCGGAAAACCGCCCCCGGCTGCGGAGCCCAATACGCGTACTCTCATCATGTGGCCTCAACAGAAATGCAGGAGTCAAAACCCCAATTGCCAGATAAGTGAAGAAAGGAGCCCCAATGTTGGGCGACTCCCTTCCTCGCCATGCAAATGCCGCCGGATTAACGGTTGGCAACGTACATAGTGACTTCAAAACCAAAACGCATTTCGGTGTAAGCAGGCTTGATCCACATTATTATCATCTCCTCGGTAACGGTGAGTTAACCCGGCAGAGCAAAACAATTTCTTGTGCTGTCGGGGTCATCTTGGCAGGCTGGCCGAATTAACGCGTGTTAACTGCAGCAAGTTGCATATGACGTAACGATACTGTCATGGCCAGACGGGGGTAGGCTGCCGGATTTTCAGCAAAAGCAGTTCATGATTTTCATGAGATTGTATTGCGTGGTATTGGCAAAGCGGGCCGACCCATGTAAACAGGCTCAGTGCTTACCAGCCAGAATTTAAAGAGGGGGGAGTTGCCCATCAACAGTTTATATCCGGACATTGAGCCTTTTTTTACCGGGATGGTGGCGGTATCGGCACGTCATTCTCTGTATGTAGAGCGCAGTGGTAAAAAGGGCGGCTACCCGATTTTCTTTTTGCATGGTGGGCCGGGCAGCCAGAGTCGGGCAGTGCATCGGCGTTATTTTGATCCGGATTTTTTTGACATCGTGTTGTTTGACCAGCGCGGTTGTGGCAGATCTGATCCGGCAGGTGAGACGCGGGAAAACGACACCGCTGTGCTGGTCGAGGACATTAACGCGATTCGTGACGCACTGGAAATTACTGGCAACATCAGTTTGTTAGGTGGCTCCTGGGGTAGCACATTGGCGCTGGCCTATGCGATGCGTTATCCACAGTGGTTGGATGAATTGATTTTAAGAGGGGTTTTTCTTGGCACGGATGAAGAACTGAACTGGTTTACACACGGTCTGTCAGGATTTGCGCCGGAAGCGTGGACGCAACTGGTCAGTGGCTGGGATTCGGACATTGTTGATGACTACTATCAGGCGGTGCAGGACCTTGATGATGGTGATGCGAGTGAAGCGGCTAGGCGCTGGGCAGAGTACGAGATGCAGATCATGAGAATCGGGTCAGTACTGCAGGAACAAGTGCCGTCTACTTCGCCGACAATGACGTCCATGCCATCAATCTCTGCCACATTAAACAGCGCCCGTGTGCAATTGCACTTTCTGAAACATAAGTGTTTTCTGGCCCAAAACCCATTGTTGGAGGCGGCTCACAATATTTATCTGCCGGTGACAATTGTGCAAGGCCGCTTTGATCTGGTGTGTCCTCCGATTACTGCCTGGCGACTGAGCCAACGCCTGCCGCGAGCACGTTTGCGTATGGTTGATAATGGCGGCCACAGCGCCTCGTCGGGCAGTATGGCATGGGCATTACGGGAAGAGGTCGACGCACTTCGTGACAGAATGATAGCCATGCTGGCCGGAGCAGCACAATGAGTCTGCGTTTCAGGGTTAATCTGGTTATTTCGCTGATCGGCATCGTGTTTGTGGTGGTGATGGCTTATCTGCTGATCGACTACAAGCGTCGGTCAATTGCGCAGGAAATCGAAGCCGGTACCCGCGTCAGCATTCAGCTGCTGCAGTCGGTGCTGAATTCATCGGTGTACTCACCTGAGGCATCCGAGCCACTGGATGACCTGACACAATACCTGCGCAGTGTGGGGCGTGTGCGTGCCAATGAGGTTCGTCTGTATGACAGTAACAACAGCCTGATCTATGAGTCACCGCCTTCAGAGTATAAACAGGGGCGTTGGGCGCCTCAGTGGTTTACCGCGTTGGTCGCTCCGGATATTGCTGACGTACGCCTGCTGTTGGCTGAAGGCTCCATTCTGGTGACACCCGACTCTTCGCGCTCTGTGCTGGATGCCTGGGATGAGCTGGAACGGTTTGCGCTGTTTTTTCTGGTGTTTTTTGTGCTGCTGAACATTGTGGTGTTTCGTATGTTGGGCCGCACCCTGCAACCCTTAAAAGACATTGTGGTGGCCATGTCAGAAATGGAGCGGGGCCAGTACAACACACGTCTCAAACACTACGATTTGCCCGAATTTAATGCCATCAGCCATACCTTCAACAGCATGGCTTCTTCATTGCAGGTGGCCCTGACTACAGAGCGCGAGCTGGAACAAAGCCGCAAACTCACGCAGCTGATTCACAGCAAACTGGAAGAAGAAAGAAAATCCATTGCACGCGAGCTGCATGATGAACTCGGCCAGTGTGTCACGGCGATCAAAACCATCGGTACTGCCATGGCCAATCGTGGCGACAAGCAACCGGATGAAACCCGCAAAAACGCGCAGACCATCGTTGAGGTCGCATCGCACATTTATGACGTGGTGCATTCCATGATCCGGCAGCTGCGGCCCAGCGCACTGGATCATCTGGGCCTGGCGGATGCCATCAACGACCTGGTAACGCAGTACCGCAGACAACATCCGCAGTTGAGTGTTGAGCTGATCTCGGGCGATGGCCTGAACCGCTTTGATGAAAAATTCAACATCACCGTGTACCGCGTCGTGCAGGAATGCCTGACTAATGTGATTAAACACGCTGAGGCGACGCATGTGACTGTTGCGCTGACGCTGAAAAAGAATTTGTCAGGACAGGTAATCACGGAGTTTCTGGAGATACGCGTGAGCGATGACGGCAAAGGCCTGGGCGTCGACGCGTCTGAAGGACGGCGTTTTGGATTGTTGGGCATCAAAGAGCGTGTGCATGCGTTTGATGGTGAGGTGCTGTGTGAGTCGCGGCCAGATGGTGGCACCTTAATTGTGGCTACGCTTCCCGTTGCAACCCTTCCTGTTACAACCCTTCCTCTTACAACCAGGTCTGTTGCTGACGTCGTCGGGGTCAACCATGACTAAACCCCGCATCAAAGTCATGCTGGTTGACGATCATGCCGTTGTCCGCATGGGCTTCAGGCTGCTGTTGCAAGGCTCACAGGACATAGACGTCGTGGGTGAAGCACAAAGCGGCGAAGAGGCCGTCAAACAGTTTCAGGCGCTGGCACCGGATGTCGTGGTGATGGACATCTCCATGCCAGGGATTGGCGGGCTGGAAGCCATCGCCAGAGTGCTGGCCAAGAGCCCCCAGCAAAAGATTCTGGTGCTGTCTGCTCATGAAGACGTGATGCATGCCCGCCGTGTACTCAAAGCCGGCGCGGCCGGCTACCTGACCAAACGCAGCGCTGCTGACGTGTTGATGGAAGCCATTCGCTCGGTATACAAAGGCAACATTTATCTGGAGCCGATGATTGCGCAGGCGATGGCGGTTGCGCAGGTGTCTGGATCAAAAAACCCGGTGGACGCGCTCAGTGAAAAAGAATTCAAAGTGTTTATTGAACTGGCCAAGGGCAAGTCCGTGCAAGAGATTGCCGATGTCATGTCGCTGAGTCCGCGTACCATCGGCACACATCTGTATAACATCAAACAAAAATTGAGTGCCGCCAACAGTGCGGAACTGGCTATCATAGCGATCCGCGCGGGCTTGATTGAGCCGTAATAAACAGCCGTCGATAGACTGATGGTCCAGACTTATCTATAGACTCTTGGAGGAATTGATATGTCTGCTTCATCACCCTTTCACACACCCTCGCCAAAACGCCTCTCCCCGAGTTCAACTGATCTCACGTGTGGCGTTGACAGGCAGTATATCGGAAACCGTAATGAAACCGTTTTGAAACCAGACGAGGATTGTGGAATGGCTACCGTAACATTCAAGAATATTCCGGATGACCTTTACGAAAAACTCAAGCAGGCGACCGCTGCGCACCATCGAAGCGTCAACAGCGAGTTGATCTACTGTCTGGAGAAAACCTTCAGACCCACACGCATTTCCGCTGTTGAACTTGCGGAGAAAGCGGCATTGTTAAGAAGCAGAGTATCCGCTACCCGATTGGATGTGGACGAGATCAGCGCAGCAAAGGCTCAGGGCAGAGCATGATCGTCGTAGATATCAATACAATCGCCTATTTGTACCTGCCAACAGAGCATACCTATGATGTTGTCTCCTTGTTGTTAAAGGATCCACTTTGGGCTGCGCCACTGTTATGGCGCAGCGAGTTTCGTAATGTGCTTGCTTTGTATATCAGGAAAAACATGATTGATTTGAACACGGCCATCGCGATGCAGGCACAGGCCGAGCGTCAGATGACAGATCATGAATACAATGTCAGCTCAATGGTCGTACTGAACGAGATTGGCATAATTTCTCAGCTCAGTCGCGCCAAGTTGGAATCGAGGCTGAATGATGGTCTGACACAACACCATTTTGGCGCGTTAAATCACTTGGTCAGATTGGGTGATGGTCGCACCCCCTTGGAGATGGCACGCGCTTCGCAACAGCGCCATCAACAACATCATGCCTGACGTGATCGCCATCAAGGCAACGCGATGGGGCTTTTTATAATTTGCAGGCTCTTGGTCCGTTCCGAAAAACCTGAGGATTGGCCAACATACTCTGAGCATGAATTTTTTCATTAACGTTGATGTCCTGAACTACAGATCTGTTGTCGGATTCCAGCGCGACCACTCAGCCAGGATACGTGTCGAGCATTCCCCTACCACCAGTTGCTCATTAAAGCGGTTGCTGGCAATGGTGTTGATGCTGCTGTGCTGCCACAACAGAGAATTCACTTTGGTGTTCTCCAGCTCCCAGTATTCCACTGAGGTGGTATACGCAATCGCGTTGCCTGAACGGGTTGCCTGCACCGCACACACCAGATAGTTGCGATTAGCTGAGCGCCGACGGATGCCTTCGTTCAGTAAGGTCTGTTCAAATTGTTGCAAGGTTGTCAGGCGGAAACTGTCAAGGTCCTGCGGCATATCCTTCCAGTCGCCAATCTGAACGTACATATCAAACTGAGTTTTGCCGGTAAAGGCGATACCGTTGCCGCGCGGGAACACCTGAGCGTGCAGTGGGGTGGAGACAAGCAGCAGAGTTGCCGTTGCGACGGTGATACAAGTAAAAAATGGCTTGAGAGTACGGATCCATGTTTTCACGATGATGTGTCCTGCTTGCTGAGGAATTGACGTATGCGCATTCCAGCCGCTTCGACTTTCCCGATGGCGCTAGATTCGATGGCTAACAGTGATTTTAATGTGAAAGGAATCATTGCGCAGTGCCTTGACCCAAGCGACGACTGTTCATTTTTCGCTGGCCAGCCCTACAAAGGCCTTTTTATGT
>DITX01000181.1 GCA_002422225.1 Gammaproteobacteria bacterium UBA6173 | reverse complement strand
GGTAACAAGGCAGGTTCAGGTAACACGGTCACATTTGGGCTTAGTGTGGGCAACACATCTGGCGGCAACACATCGGAAGCAGTAACGGAAGCCTGCTCTACTACTACGGGTGTTTGCACTTCAAGCACTTTAGCAAGTGGCGGTGATGCGGCGGGCTTACCAGCACTGAGCAGGACAATCAGCCCGGCAAGCAAACCGAGGCCCAGCAGCAATTGCACATTGCCGGGCGTACGGGTAAAGGTTTGCCAGAGGCTCTGTTTTTTGGAACGGGTCTTTCTCACGGTGTTGTTAATACCCTCACGGTGTTGTTAACACCCGTTGTCGGCCGCTTTCCATGATATTCCAGCCTTTGAGCAGATTAAGCGCTTCGTTTAACTGATAGTCGCTAACCACTACCTGCTCGGCAGAGGTAATTGTGTTAACGGTTGGCGCCGCCCCGTCTTCATCTCTGCTCACTTCATTGATGCCGGGTAAGTGACCTTCAAGATCGCGCTCAGAGTAAACGCCACGACGATTAGTGACACGTGTCACCAGTGCCTCGTCCACCAGAATATCTGGCTCGATACCAAGCGCCTGAATGGAACGGCCTTCCGGCGTAAAGTAAAGTGAGGTAGTGAGCTTGATGGCGCGGTCGTTATTCAGAGGCAAAACAGTTTGTACTGAACCTTTGCCAAAGCTGCGGGTGCCCATGATGACGGCGCGGCCATGATCCTGCAATGCACCGGCCACAATTTCTGCTGCCGATGCAGATCCGGTATTGATCAGCACCACCATCGCAACGCCGTCGCTGGGATCTTCCGGCGTAGCAAAGAAGTTGCTGTCGGAGTCAGCAAATCGACCATCGGTGTACACAATCTGTCCTTCGGTCAAGAACGCGTCGGCTACCTCAACCGATGCCTGCAAAACGCCACCCGGGTTGTTGCGTAAATCGAGCACCAGACCCTTTAACGGTGTATGCGCCGCTTTGATTTCAGCGAGTGCTTTGAGCGTCTCCTCACCGGTATTCATGCGGAACTGTGCAATGCGCAGATAAGCATAACCCGGCTCAAGTTCGCGGTGACGCACGCTGCTGGCAGTGATGATCTCGCGCGTCAGAATCAGGTCAATGGGTTCTGGTTCATTTTCGCGCATCAGTGTGATGCTGACGGTGCTGCCCGGTTCACCGCGTAGTTGTTCGACGGCGTCGTTCACCAGCATATCGCGCACTGGGCGGCCGTTGATTTCTACAATCAAATCGCCGGGCATGACCCCGGCGCGCGCAGCGGGGGAGTCATCAATGGGCGTTATGACTTTGATATATCCGTCTTCCTCACCCACTTCGATGCCAAGCCCGCCAAAACCGCCTTCGGTGTTTTCCTGCAGCACATCGTAGTCGTCAGCACTCAGGTAAGCTGAGTGCGGGTCAAGACCTGCCAGCATGCCGCGGATGGCGTGATTGATCAGCGTTTTGTCGTCAATTTCCTGAACGTAGGCGTTGCGAATGGCTTCGAGGGCTTCAGCAAACAATCGGACCTCTTCTATGGGTAAGGGGCGTGCTGTCGGGTTTTCTTGAGCAGCAATAATGCCTGGCAGCAAGGTCATGCAGCTTGCCAACAGCGTGCTTTTCAGAGTGCCGCGAGCTAACTTGCCAATCATCAATGCAGGCGTGCCTAGCAATTTTTTCAAGGTCTTCATGAGTGTCTGCTTTGATCTCAATTGGGTGGAGTCCACAGGTGCTACCGCATTCTAGGCGCTTCCTGGGCAAAGCGACAACAGTTGCTGGTAACAAGCTGTGTCAGTCCGGTTTTATTAACCAATCGACCGGATTCAGCGTGTTGCTGTTGCGACGTATTTCAAAATAAACACCAGGCTCTCCGGTGCCGCCGTCTTCACCAGACAAGGCGAGGGCTTCGCCACGATTTACCCAGTCTCCGCTTTGTTTGAGCAATTGCTGGTTGTGTGAATACAGGCTGATGTAGGCATTGCCATGATCAACAATAATAAGATTGCCGGAGCCCCTTAGCCAGTCAGAAAATATGACCCGCCCAGGGTGCACGGCACGCACGGGCGAGCCGGTGTCTGCCGCAATAATGATTCCCTGCCGGCGCAGTTGTCCGCCACCGTAGGTGTCGCTATATCGTGCTAATAGTCGACCGGCAAATGGCCACGGCATATTGCCGCGCGAGTCAGCGAAAGGCATCAGTTCATCGGGTGAAGGAATGTCCAGCATGACATTGTTGATTTCATCAATCAGTGTCTGCAGTTCGTCGCGGTCTTCAGTGAGTCTTTGCAACTCGCCGCCTCGTGTTGCCATCTGCGCTGTCAGCGATGCAATCAGCGCTGTGCGCGCCTGCTGTTGCGACTCCAGGGATTGTTGTTGCGCCTGCAGGCTGTTGTTGACGGAACTTAGTTGGTCAGCGCTGAGTGTCAGTGCTGCGCGGTTGCTGGCCAGTTCCGCCAGCGTATCGCGCCAGCGCGTGATGTGAGCCAGCCGCTGTTGATGAAACGCCTCAAAATAGACCAGCATTCGCCGCGCAATAGCGGGGTCTTGCTGGTTCAACAGTAATTTGAGTTGGCTGTCTGACCCTGACATGTAACTGGCGCGCAGCGTGCTGGCGATTTGTGCGCGTTGCTGTTCACTGTCTGCCAGCAACTCCACTTGTTCGGCCGTCAAACGAGCAAGCTCATTTTCCAGCCCAGTCAGTCGGTGTTGATTGGCTTGCATCTGCCGGCGCAGGCTGTTGAGCTGCTGGTTTGATTCCAACAGGGCCTGCTCCTCGGTTGAACGCTGGGCGCGGCTGGACTGCAGCCATTGCTCTATGCGGGCAATGGCTTCGTTGACTGCCTGCAACTGTTGCTCCGGGGCTTCTGCAAGCGTTGCTTCGGCTGGAACTGCGTCGGTGTCAGGTACTTGCGCTGCAGAAACTGCCGGGTGACTCAACAGGAGCGTCAGCAGCAAAAACATTGCAATCGCAGTGAATTGAGCTGAGCCGGGCACTTTTGTGCTCATGAAGACATCAAAACATGTCCGGTCATTTCGGCCGGAACATCCATGCCCATCAAGGTCAGCAGCGTGGGTGCAATGTCCGACAGACTGCCCTGCGCTGTGAAATGCCAGTTGCCGCTGCCGACATACACCAATGGCACCGGACCGCTGGTGTGAGAGGTCAGCGCCTGCCCGGTGCTTGGGTCCATCATTTGTTCAACGTTGCCGTGGTCTGCCGTGATTAGGCACTGCCCGTCGACATCGCGTATGGCTTTGACCAGACGCGTCAGGCATTGGTCGAGTGCTTCAACGGCCTTCACGGCGGCATCAAAGTTGCCGGTGTGTCCCACCATGTCGCCATTGGCATAGTTGCAGATGATCGCGTCGTACTGTCCTGAGCGTATCGCCTGCTCCAGTTTATCCGTCACTTCAAAGGCGCTCATTTCCGGTTTGAGATCGTAGGTGGCTACTGACGGGGAGGGGATCAGTATGCGGTCTTCGCCAGGGAATGCCTCTTCGCGCCCGCCGCTGAAAAAGAATGTTACGTGGGCATACTTTTCGGTTTCGGCAATGCGCAGCTGCGTGCGTTGTTTGCTGGCCAGGTATTCCCCCAGACCGTTATTCAGGGTTTGTGGGCCGTATGCCACTTGAACAAATGCATTCAGGTCACTGGAGTATTCCGTCAATGTCACAAAGCTCTGCAGGGCAGGTTTTGCTTTGCGGACAAAGCCGTCGAATGCCGGATTTACAAAGGCGTTGGTGAGCTGGCGCGCGCGATCGGCGCGGAAGTTCATAAACACCACGCAGTCCCCGTTGTTTAAGGTCACTGGTTTGTCTCCCGGCGCGGCCACACGCGTGGCCTGCACAAATTCATCGTCTTCGCCGCGTGCATAGGCGTTGTTGAGCGCCTCTTCAACAGAAGCCGCCTGCCAGGGCGCTTCCCCGAGCGTGATCAGGTCGTATGCTGTCTGCATACGATCCCAGCGCTTGTCACGATCCATGGCAAAGTAGCGCCCGATCACCGATACAACCCGGCCCAGGCCCGCTTGTCGCAGCGCGCCATCGGTCAGTTGCAGCGATGGCATGGCACTGCGCGGTGGCATGTCACGCCCGTCCAGAAACGCGTGCAGATAAATTTGTTTGACACCCTGTTGCTGCGCCAGACGGATCATTGCCAGGATGTGTTGTTCATGACTGTGAATGCCGCCCGGTGATAACAATCCGAATAAATGCAAGGCCTTGCCTGATGCGGTGACTTGTTGCGCCACGTCTATCAATACCGGATTGTGGAAAAAACCCCCGTCAGCAATTTCTTTATCAATCATGGTCAGGCTCTGGTACACCACGCGCCCGGCGCCCAGATTCATGTGGCCCACCTCGGAGTTACCCATTTGACCCTCTGGCAAACCCACATCCATGCCTGATGTGGAGATCAGTGTGTGTGGACACTCCTTCCAAAGTGCATCCCAGGTGGGGGTGTGCGCCGCCGCGATGGCATTGGAGTCAGTGTTTTCACGGTAGCCCCAGCCATCCAGAATCAGTAACAAAGCGGTGCGTTTGGGAGTGGTTGTGGTCATGGTGAGGGTTTCCCTGTTATCTGTGACAAGCGCAGATTCATCAAAAGCCAGTATTATCCATGTTAATAAGCAGGCTCACCAGTGGCGGCTAGCTTGTGTGTACCCAAGCTCGGTGCAGGCGTGTATACTTCGCGACTCGTTTGCGGGTCGAGTATCCGGTATCAGGTAAACACATTTAATCAAAGGCTGGCTGGGGGTTAGAGTTTAAAATGGCGCAGTTTATTGAATTTATTGGCAATAACTGGATGCTGGCAACGCTCTGGCTGGTCTTGTTTTCGGCATTTGTGGTGTTTCTAACCAAAACCGGACCCAAAGCGGTCAGCACTCAGCAAGCGGTTATGCTGATAAACCGAAAAGATGGTGTGGTGTTGGATATCCGTGATAAAAAGGAATTTGAAGCGGGCCACATCGTAGATGCGATTCATATGCCATCCAGCAAACTCAGTGGTCACGTGACGGAATTGGATAAATACAAATCCCGTCCAGTGATTGTGGTATGCAAAATGGGTCAGCAGTCCGGAGAAGCCTGCAAAACTCTGACGAGTGCGGGTTTCATGGATGTCGTGCGCTTGACTGGCGGCATGGCAGAGTGGCGTGGACAGAATCTGCCGGTTATTCAGGGGTAATCCTGAATTCGGTCGTTAAAAATAGTTTTTATTAATCAACTCAGAATGTAAGAGAGACGGTTAGATCATGGCAGAGAACGAAAACAACCAGAATGGTGCTGCACCGGCAGCGCAACCCCAGGGTCCGATGTTTGCGCTGCAGCGCATTTATCTGAAGGACTGTTCATTTGAGTCTCCCAAAAGCCCGGACGTGTTTCGTGGTCAGTGGGCGCCTAAAATTTCCTTCAACCTGAATACCAGCAACCAGAAACTGGCTGACGGCGTGTACGAAGTGATTCTTCGCATGACCATCGAGGCCAAGCAGGAAGAAATGGTCGCATTTCTGGTAGAAGTTCAGCAGGCTGGCATTTTCACGTGTGACGGCTTTAATGACGCTGATCTCGAGCGTGTGCTGGCAACCGTTTGCCCGAATATCCTGTTCCCGTATGCACGTGAAACAATTGATGCGCTGGTTGTGCGTGGCAGCTTCCCGGCAGTCATGCTGGCGCCCGTCAATTTTGATGCGGTGTATGCGCAATCCAAAGCTCAGCAAGCCGGTCAGCCGACTGCCTGAGTTTGACATGGTTTACGACAGGCCGCTAAACCCGGTCTGTCGTAACGCCTCATACAGTGCAATCGCTACTGTATTTGACAGATTAAGACTCCTGCTTGTCGCTTGCATGGGCAGTCGCAGCTTTTGTTCTTTTGGCAGTGCTGCCAATAACTCTTTGGGCAGGCCTCTGGTTTCTGGCCCAAAAACCAGGGTATCTCCGGCTTTAAAGTGCGCTTGGTAACACGAAGTCTCGGCTTTGGTGGTGAGCGCAAACAGCCGCTGTATGTCGGTTTGACTCATAAACGTTTCCCAGTCTGGCCAGCGAAAAACCTGGCTCATCTCGTGATAGTCGAGTCCCGCACGCTTCACGCGTTTTTCGTCAATATCAAAACCCAGTGGCTCAATCAAATGCAGCTTGCTACCGGTGTTAGCGACCAGTCGTATGACATTGCCCGTGTTTGGGGGGATTTCAGGTTGGAAAAGTACGATGTTAAACAAGGAGATCGGTTCTGTTTGTGACGGAATGGATTGTAAGTGTTTGTTAATTTAGACCCCAAATATACCCCTGAAGTCGGGCCATTGCTATAGAATCTGGCTACTTAAGCTTTATAATTCAAGCGTTTTTAGAATCCTTTGGGGAAAGACTGCGTGTTGGAATTGTTTGGACGGAAAAAACGGGTAGAAGGCCTGGTCGGTTTGTCCGTCAACGATTCCCGTATTTCAATGGCGCATATCGTCAGGCGACGTGATGAATTGACGTTGGAGCACTGCGCGCGTGTTGCGGTGTCAGATACAGCCCCTTTGCGAGAATCGCTGGCGCGCCTGGTGGAAGAGCAGGGCTTGGC
Organism: Gammaproteobacteria bacterium UBA6173; assembly: GCA_002422225.1. Classification (GTDB taxonomy): domain Bacteria; phylum Pseudomonadota; class Gammaproteobacteria; order Pseudomonadales; family Pseudohongiellaceae; genus Pseudohongiella. The sequence continues at coordinate 9,571 of DITX01000181.1, read as the reverse complement.
TAACGCCGCCTGCAGTTGTGTGCTCTCGCCGCGTGACTACAACGTGTATCTGGTGGAAGCGCCGCAGGTTGAGCCTGATGAAGTCAGTTCAGCGGTACGCTGGAAGGTCAAGGATCTTCTGGATATGCCGATTGAAGATGCCGTGATCGATGTGTTCCCGGTACCCGACGAGGCATTTAAGGGTCGGAACAAAATGTTGTATGCGGTAGTGGCCTCGAAACCAAAAATTGAAACCTTGATTGCAACGGTTGCGCGCGCCAATTTGCAACTGCACTCAATTGATATTCCAGAAATGGTGATGCGCAACCTGTCGGCGCATTTTCTCGATGACAGTAACGGTTTGGCGTTTATTTCGTTGAAGCAGAGTGGCAGCACTTTAAATTTGACCCGAAACGGTCAGTTGTATCTGACGCGGCGCATTAACACCCCGGTCGGGCCTAATGCCATGGCATTAAATGACTGGGAGATGGTGCGCGACAGGCTGGCACTGGAGATTCAGCGTTCACTGGATTATTTTGAGAGTCAGATGGGGCAACCGCCGATCGCACAAATCATGATCGCACCCCGCGAGTCGGATACCGCTTTTATGATGAATGCTTTGGCAGATGCCTTAGGCGCACCGGTAGGTATGCTGGATTTTATGCACGAACTGCCGTCGCCGGAATTCATCACGCCAGAAATGAAGGGCGCTGCATTGATGGCCATTGGTGCCGCCATGAGAATTGATTCGGAAGGCGCGTCATGATGATGCTCAACGGTGTACAACAGGTCAATCTGTATCTACCCGAGCTACGCCCGCGTCGTGATCTGGTCACTGCTGCAAGGTTGGTGCAAGTCACTGCTGTAATCGTGCTTGTGATGTTGCTGACCAGTCTGATTAACGTTTGGATTCGTGCAAGCTTGAGAAGTGATGTGGCGGAACTACAATCAATGGTGGTTGCCCAGGTGAACCGTACCGACACAGTTGAACGCGAAGTGGCTGGACGTGCCACCGATCAGGCATTAATTCGAGAGATGAATACGCGCGAATTGCGTCTTGCGCAGTCGCGGGAGCTTTACCAGTTTATGAGTAATACCAGTCTGGGCAATTTGACGGGTTACTCCTCACATCTGAAAGATTTATCCAGAGCATCATTCCCGGGGCTGTGGTTAACAGAATTTACTATCAGTGGTGACGCCAGTTTTGTGTCCTTAAAAGGCAGTGCGCAGCTGGCGGCGATGTTGCCCGACTACGTCAGTCGCCTGGCGATGGGTGAAAGTGGTATTCGTAATCAGCGTTTCAGTCGTTTGCTATCGACACGCTCTGTAACGTCTGAAGAAGAAATCTATGAGTTTGTGCTGGAGACCAGCCAATGAGCCCGATGTATCAGCTGCGTGAGTATGGAGAAAAGTTTAACAGCCGCTCCGCTGCCGAAAAAATGTTGATTGCAAGCCTGTTGATTGTAGGGCTGATCTGGTCTTACACCACCTTTTTTCTGGCGCCCATTCAGGCTGAGTCTGACAATCTCAGGCAGCGGCAGGCCGATGCTCAGATGCAACTAGACGCTTTGCTGGCGAGAGAGCAATTGGCAATCACCAGCAGTGCCGAGGATCCCAATCAGGCAGTCAGACTCCGAATAGAACGCGCCATCGCTGATCAGGCTGAATTGCAGGGTGATATCGAAGAGCTGGCTGGTAATCTGGTGACGCCGCAGTCCATGACGCGTATGTTGACCTCGATACTGGAAAGCCAGACCGGGCTGCAACTGGTCAGAGTGGAAAATCGCGCGCCACAGGCCATGCGCTCATCCGGCGAGCCGGTGGCCGCCAATCCGGACGTGCTGGTGGATGTGACCAGTACCTCGGGAGAGCAGCAGGTGTACAAGCACAGTCTGATGGTAGAGCTGGAAGGGGACTACCTGAGTCTGATTGCGTATTTACGCCGAATTGAGAGTTTTCCTGAGCGATTTTTCTGGGACCAGTTAAGTTTTGTGCAGACCACATGGCCCAATGCGCGGATTACGATTGAAATGCACACGCTCAGCACTGAAGAGGGGTTTGTAGGTGTTTAAGACCCTGCAATCAAGTTTGCGCAGTCTAGCGCTGTTGTCGGGTTTGCTGCCCGCGCTGGTGAGCGCGCAGACCATACAGATTGATGGCGAGTTTTTCCGTGACCCGACGCAGCCGCCGGGTACGGCGCAATCAGCCGCGTTAATTGATGTGACAAGTTCCGAGGCTGTGGTTGCTGCCGAGGTGACGTTGAACAGCCTGAGTTTACAGTTTGTGCGCAGTGGCGGCATTAATCCGATAGCGGTCATAAACAGCCAGCCACTTACGATTGGGGAAAATATTGATGGGGCAACCATCAAAGAAATCAAGCCCGGCACGGTGGTGCTGGATATTCAGGGAATGGAGTATGAGCTTGCAATTTTTAAACGCCCCGTTCGGCAAGCAATAGAATAGGTATGACAGAACAGACAGAAAGTTGCGTTTGAAGCGGCTTAAATGAATTGATAATCAAAGCGGTGTACTGATGACGGTAGTGTGTAAAACATCAAGCAAACTAGGTGGCGCAAAGTTGTATTTGCGCAGCGCCTCGTTAACAGTTTTATCGCTGTTGATGTTGGCTTGCTCTTCAGTTGGCCCTGGCGCCGATATGGACACCGAGGTGCTCACTGGCATCCAGGATCTTCTGCTGGATGCTGATATTTCCTACGATCCGCCGCTTGCTGTGCAGCCGCCAGATGTCACTTTGCAGGCGCTGATGCCCGGGTTATCGCTGAGCGATGATTTGTTGGCGCCGGTTGTTGAGCGATTTAATGTGATGGCCGATGCGGAGAATGCACGGGACTTTTTTAACAATCTGGTGGCCGGTACTGACTATGGTGTGATTGTCAGCACGGAAGTTGAAGGCCAAATTAGTATCAACCTGCCCAATGTCACCATCGACGAAGTAATGAATACCGTCGCGGAAATCTATGACTACCAGATTACCCGCCGTGGCAACATCTACGAAGTGAAACCCCAAGGCATGATCACACGCATTTTTACCATTGATTACCTGAATGTGAGTCGGGATGGTAGTTCCAGTGTCAGCATCACGTCTGGTGGTGCAGGTGGCCAGCAAAATGGGCAACAAGGCGGTCAAAGCGGAATTGCTGGTGGTATTGGTGGAGCTGGCTCCGTTGGTACTGCTGTAGTAGGCGGCATTGGCGGAGGTCTAGGTGGCACTGGCGGAATAGGTGGTACCGGCGGTGGCGGTGGTGGCGGTCAAGTCAGCACACAAACACAAACGGATTTCTGGACGGACATCAAAGCAACGCTGGAAGGTATTCTTGGATTAAGTACAACATCCTCAATTGCGTCGTCTGGAGTTGCTCCGGGCGCCAGTGGATTGTTGGCTGGTTTAGGGACTGCTACCGCCGGCAGAGTTCAGACCAGCGCAGCAAGAGACGAGTCTGGTCGCACGGTTGTTGTGCAGCCACAAGTCGGCCTGGTGATGGTTACCGCTACGCCTTCTGAATTGGAACAGGTCGCCAGCTACATTGAAACTGCACAAAGCATTCTGATGCGCGAAGTCACCATTCAAGTGCAATTCCTTGAAGTAATCCTGAACAAGGGTTATCAATCTGCTATTGACTTTGACACCTTCGGGCCCGGTGGTGCGGCAGATGGCAACAATACCATCACAGGTCAGTTTGGCGCAGGCACGCAAGGCGTGACTTTTGATGGCATTTCCAATCCCTTGACTATAGCGACCAACTTCACAGACTTTAACGCCATTTTCAGACTGCTCGAATCTCGCGGCACCACGCAGGTGTTGTCCAGCCCGAGCCTGAAAGTGCTCAATAACCAGAAAGCCCTGTTTCAAGACGGGGATCAGGAATACTTTCAGACCAGCGTGGGTTCCAACGTGGTTAATACTGGCACCAGTGTGACTGAGACCTCTGCCAATAACCTGCAGCAGTTTTTCTCCGGCATTTCAATGGATATCACGCCGCAGATCAGTGCCGATGGCACCATCACCCTGCATGTGCATCCGGTGATCACCACCGTAAGTGAACAAAACAAATCGGTTGCCGGTCAGCAAGTGCCATTGGCGCGCACGTCAGTACGCGAACTGGACAGTATCATCCGCGCACAGGATGGACGAATTGTGATTCTGGGCGGTCTCGCTTACGAGCGCACAGTGGATAGTGCCGCTGGCATTCCCGGTCTTAATGATGTGCCAGTGCTTGGCGCGGCCTTTGACCAGCGTCGCCAAAGCACGGTGAAAAGTGAATTTATCATTCTGTTGAGGCCGGTGATTGCAACATCACAGTCCGAACAGAATCTGTTGCGTGAGCGCAGTGAGCGCGTGCGACGCATCAGTGAAACTCTCAACCCGTTTTCCAACTGATCGCAGGGTGACTATTCTCTAATGTACCTGGAACACTTTGGAATCAAGGAACTGCCGTTTTCGTTAACCCCGAACACGGAGTTTTTCCTCAATATGGCCAGTTACCATAAGGCCTACAACATGTTGATGGTGTCCATTGCCAATAAGGAAGGATTCATCAAGGTCGTCGGTGAAGTGGGTACCGGCAAGACCATGCTGTGCCGCAAAGTATTAAACACGCTTGAAGAAAGTCCGGACACCTACGTGACGGCTTATATTGCTAATCCTGTGCTTAGCCCAAAGGGGCTGTTTCTGGCTTTTGCTGAAGAACTAGGCATCGCTGCCGAGACCGATGTTGGTCATCATAGCCTGCTGAAACGCATCACAAATGTGCTGATGGAACAGGCTGCCAGCGGTCGGCAAGTGGTGCTATTTATAGATGAAGCACACGCCATGCCGGAAAAAACGCTGGAAGCCTTGCGACTGTTGACCAATCTCGAAACCGAAACTGCCAAATTGTTTCAGGTGGTGCTGTTTGCGCAACCCGAATTGGACGAGATGCTGACACACAAGTCTCTGAGGCAGCTGCTTCAGCGCATTACGTTTTCATACAAGCTGGAGTCTCTTGACCGGGACGGACTGGAACGCTATGTCATGCATCGCATGGCAACAGCGGGGTACAACGGCGGTACCGTGTTCAGCGCCAAAGCGCTGGATGAATTGTTCCGCGCGTCCAAGGGCGTTCCCCGTATCGTCAATATCGTGTGCCACAAAGCATTGATGGTGGCATACGGTCGCGGAGAGCGCACGGTAGAGCGTGACCATATGATCAAGGCCATCAGTGATACTGAAGGCGTATCGTTGCCTTCACGCAGCAATTTCCGGCCAATAGCGGCGGCCGGTGCAGTGATGGGATTGGCAGGCGTTGCGCTGATGGTGTATCTGCTGGCTTTTTACTTTAGATAGATAATTCTGCCTTTTTACTGTGGCGCACAGGCGCCCGGGAACCATGCCTTAATGAGTCTTGTGAACGACATGTTGCGTGATCTGGATGCGCGGCGCCGAGAGGTGCCGTCGCGGGGGCTTGGCGCTGAAAAATTGGTGCCGGCCAGTGAGCGGGCGGCAAAATCCAACGCCCGTCGTATCATCGCCTTGGTAGCCTTATTGTTGGTGCTCTTGGGCGGGTTGATGGTTGCGTACCTATTAACCGTTCGTCAAAGCTCGGGGCAGTTGCCTATGCCACTGGCGCAAACCGCTCAGCTCAATACCCAGAACACCGCGCCTGAGGCTGAGGATGTTGCTCAGTCAACGACGGCTGCTGAATCAAGTGCAAGCGATACCGATCCTTTGGCAAATTTCTCAAATAGTATGCCCGTCTCAGACATCAGCCAGCTTGAAGCCCGTTTACGTCAGCTTGAAGCGCAAAATCAGGCATTGTTACAAGCACAGGCGCAAGCTGATGCTAGCGCGCGGGCGCAACAACAGGCACAACTTGAGCAACTGGCTGTGGTTCGCCAGCCACAAATCGCAGCAGATACGCAGGTCAACAGAGAGTGGGCGGATGCTTCGGCATTGCCTGCTGAAACCGCGTTTGAAACACCTGCAAATCCGTCATCAAATAACGCAGCGACAGACCCCCAACAGTCTGCCAGTTCGCGCGTCGCGCGTGAGCTAAGTTTTTATGACCGTGATCGCCAGCAAGTGCAAACAGCATTGCAACAATGGGCCAGTGGTCAACAATTGACCGCCCTGCAAACGTTGGACAGTTTTGCGTTTGAAAACCCGCAGGCGCATTATTCGCGGGAAACACTCATCAAATTATTGATTCAGATGGGCGAGACAGAGCGCGCCATGCAAGCTGCAGAACTCGGTCTGGCTATTCAACCGGGTAGCGCAGTCTACCGAAAGCTTAAGGCGCGTTTGTTACTCGCAGCAAACACGCCTATTGAAGCGGTCGATTTGCTTGCGGTCGCTTCACCAGCGGTCGGCTCGGATACTGAATATCATGATCTGTTGGCGTCAGCCTACCTTGCTGCGCGTCAGTACGAAGGCGCAGTAGGATCATACCAAGCACTGCTGCAACAAAATTCCAATGAAGCGCGCTGGTGGTATGGACTTGCTGCTTCTCTGGATGCGCTGGGCCGGTCGGCAGACGCGGTAGCCGCTTACGAACAAGCGCTGAAGCTGCCGACCTTAAGCGAAGCTTTGCGACAAGCGAGTCTGCAGCGAGTACAGGCGTTCCGGCAAAACGCAGCGGCGAATTAACGGGAACAGCATGGCCATCAAACAGAAAATCAGAATCGGAGATCTGCTGGTACAAAACGGCGTGATAGCCGAGGCACAACTTCAGCAGGCACTTGCCAAACAACGATCCACAGGGCAACGACTGGGTCGTACGCTGATCAATCTCGGCTTTATTCAGGAAGACAAGTTCCTGGGGTTTTTATCTGAGCAACTGAATCTTCCCTTTGTGGATTTGCGCCGCTATAAGTTCGACAACGCCGTTGTACAACGCTTGTCTGAAACGCACGCACGCCGATTCCGGGCAATAGCGCTGTCTGAAAAAAGTGGCTTGCTGCTGGTTGGTATGGCAGACCCTACTGATATTTATGCCATTGATGCAATCGAACGTATTTTGCAACAGCCTATTCAGCAAGCTGTGGTGCGCGAGAGCGAATTGCTGGCAACCTTGGATATCGTCTATCGACGTACTGATGAAATTGCCGGATTTGCCGAGGAACTTGATGAAGAACTGACCGATGGTCAGTTTGACCTTGCTTCCTTGGTGCCTGCTGCTGACGACAGTGATGCTCCGGTCGTTAAGTTGCTGCACTCCCTGTTTGAAGATGCCGTACAGATCAGGGCATCAGATATTCATATCGAACCCGATGAGTTTGTGTTGCGCATACGCCAGCGTATTGATGGAGTGCTGCAGGAGCAGATTGTTAAAGAGCGTCGTATCACACCGGCGTTGGTGTTGCGCCTGAAATTGATGTCCGGGCTAGATATCTCAGAAAAACGTTTGCCGCAAGATGGGCGTTTCAGCCTCAAAGTCAAAGACAAAAAAATTGATGTGCGTCTGTCCACTATGCCAATTGAATATGGCGAGTCGGTGGTCATGCGTTTGCTTGATCAGTCCGAAGGCGCGGCTGATCTCGAAAAAGTGGGCATGCACCCTGAGATGCTGGAGCAGTTCCGGCGTCTGATTCATATGCCGCATGGATTGATTCTGGTCACAGGGCCGACCGGTTCTGGTAAAACCACCACCCTGTACGGTGCCTTACAGGAATTAAACGATGTCGGCAAAAAGATTATTACGGTAGAAGATCCCGTTGAATATCGCCTTAGTCGCATTAATCAGGTACAGATCAACCCCAGAATAGGCCTGACCTTTGCGCGCATTTTACGGGCCGCGTTGCGTCAAGACCCCGACATTTTGTTAGTCGGTGAAATACGCGATCAGGAAACCGCAGAAATTGCACTGCGGGCCGCAATGACCGGTCACATGGTGTTGTCCACTTTGCACACCAATGATGCGGTTTCCAGCGCCATGCGCCTGGTCGACATGGGAGCCGAAGGGTTTTTGGCGGCAACTGCAATACGCGCAGTACTCGCACAACGCTTGGTAAGACGCCTGTGTGATAACTGTTGTGTTGACCACATCCCTGATCAACGCGAGATCAACTGGATCAGGCATACAATGGGTCGTGCCACACCGCCTGACTTCCAGTTAAAAGCCGCTAGTGGTTGTCATCGCTGTAACAATACTGGTTATCGTGGCCGTATTGGGGTATTCGAGTTACTGATATTGAATGATGACATGGCCGACGCCTTGCGACGCTCCAGTTCCTCAGAATTTGTCAGAGCGGCACGCTTGAGCAAGGGCTACTTGCCGCTGGTTGTCACCGCGATGGAAGAAGCGTTTAAGGGTGTTACCACATTGGACGAAGTCTATCGGGTTGCCGAGCAAATCGATGAGACCGGCGATTTCACCATGGATGAGCAACAGCCAGGTGAAGAAGCCCCCGTACTTGAAGGTGACTTGCATTTGCGGGATCAAGGCGGGTCACAACAAGGTATACCGGGCAAATCCTCACTACCGGGCAGTGAAAGCTAATGGCCGCTTACCAATACAAAGCGCGTAATCGTGCCGGCGCCATGGTGTCGGGGGTTATCGACGCGGCCAATCTGGACGCTGCGGCAACTGAGTTGATGGGGCAGGGCATCACTCCTATCGATATCAAGCCCGGCAAAAACAAAAGTAGCAGTGCGTCGAGCAGTAAGTCTGACAACACGGCACAAGCGTCAAAACCATCCTCTCCCAGAAAAAGCAACAAGCAACAAAGTTTTGCGGACAAAGATGCGTTTCAGGCGCTGAATGAAGTTTTTACCCGTAAAAAAATTGATATTAATGAGTTGATTATCTTTTCGCGGCAGATGCAAAGCCTGACCAAAGCTGGTTTGCCGCTGGATCGCGCGCTGTTTGGACTGCAGGCGTCCATGAAAAACCAGAATTTTAAGGAGGTGCTGCAGCGCGTGCAGTCGGGCCTAGAGTCAGGACAGAACCTGTCGACAGCATTAGGGCAGTATCCAAAAATATTTTCGCCGCTGTTTTTATCCTTGGTGGATGTGGGTGAAAATACCGGACGCTTGGATTTGGCGTTTGAGCAGATTGGGCGATATTTGCAGTTGGAGAAAAATACCCGCAAGCAGGTTAAAAGTGCCACACGTTATCCCGCTTTTGTTGTGGCCACCATTGCCATTGCTCTGGTATTAATAACCTACTTTGTGATACCGGCGTTTTCAGAGACTTTTCTGCGTTTGGGCGCGGACTTGCCACTTGAAACACGCATCCTGATTGGTATTTCAGATTTTGTGGTCAATTGGTGGCAGTTTTTACTCGGTGGCACCGTTGCAACAGTGGTAGGTTTCAAACTCTGGGTCAATTCAGAGCTGGGCCGTTTGCTGTGGGATGAAAAGAAGCGATTGATGCCGTTGGCTGGCCCGGTGTTCGAACGCATTGCATTGGCCCGGTTTGCCAGAACGTTTTCAATGGTAATGAAAGCCGGTGTGCCCATTGTCCACGGGATGAATGTTGTAGCGGGCGCAGTAGGCAATCAGTTTATCGCCAAACGCATTATTAAAATGCGTGACGGCATTTCCCGCGGGGAATCGCTGTACAACACGGCAGTGGCGACCAACATGTTTTCGCCA
>DITX01000121.1 GCA_002422225.1 Gammaproteobacteria bacterium UBA6173 | reverse complement strand
CCAATAATGTCGTCTGCTTCAAATTCCTGGCTTGCAAATGCCGGCACACCCAAGGCAGCACACAATTCGATACAGGCCTTTAACTGGCGGGCAAGATTATCGTCGGGTAACACACGATTGGATTTGTAGGCCGCGTACAGTCTGTGTCGGAAACCGGACTGCAGACTTTCATCAAATGCGACCGCCACAGGGGCAGATTGGCGCAACTGGGTTGTGCGCAGGAATCTCAATAAAAAACGGGTAAAACCCACAAATGCGCTGCGATCCTCAGACCGGGTTGACCAATCCTGCGTATGCGGCGAAAAATGCGCCTGAAAAATATAGATGGATGCATCAATCAGATAAAGAGGCGGCACCGATTCAGGCCTTTTTTAGCCAGTAGTAAAAAATGCCGTCAATTTCGTGTTGCTCGATCAATTCATGCCCCAGAAAGCGACAGAACTTTGGAATATCCCGCGTGGTAGAGGGGTCAGTCGCTTTGACTTCCAGAATCTGACCGGCCTGGATATCCCGCATCTTGTTATGCAGCATCATCACGGGTTCAGGACAAAACAATCCGCAGGCATCGAGCACGGCATCTGCACTGATATTACTGTTGTCGGGCGCTACCATAACCACATCATTCCCGTAACGTTAAGAACGTAACAAATGGCAGGTCTGTGTCTCGGGATCAAAATCTATCCAGGCGACACCCCGCTGCAGCTGTATACGCACCTGAACCACCTTATCAGACATTGAATATTCATGCGGGCCATAGTCAGTGCCTTCTCGACTAATATATTCCTCGATCACCGCATCTAGCGCCTCGGCACTGAGTCTGTCCCATGGTATTTGCATATTCCGCTCTGCTCCGCCCGTTCAGGCTACATTCACAGCCCCAATACGGCGCAGTGCATCAGCATCCCGGTGCAGATCACGGAATGGGAACAGACGTGTATCCGCCAGTTGTGAAGGCTCAATGTGCGCGATGCTTCGGAAAATATTGTCTATGCGCCCCGGCCAGACTTTTTCCCAGCCTTGCAGCATGGCTTTGATCTCCTGACGCTGCATATTGTCCTGCGTACCACACAAATTACACGGAATTATCGGAAAACCGCGCAGGCGGGCATAACGGGTTATATCTTTTTCAGAACAATATGCCAGTGGCCTAATCACAATATTCTGCTTGTCATCACTGAGCAGCTTAGGTGGCATGGCTTTGAGTTTGCCCCCAAAAAACATGTTCAGGAACAGCGTCTCAACAATATCATCACGATGATGGCCCAAGGCAATTTTGTTTGCGCCAATCTGGCGGGCGTAACTGTATAAATTGCCACGGCGCAGCCGGGAACACAGACCACAATAGGTTTTCCCTTCCGGGGTCTTCTCTTTCACAATTGAAAAAGTGTCTTGCTCAATGATGTGATAATCCACACCAATGCGCTCCAGGTACTCCGGCAGGATATGTTCGGGGAAATCGGGTTGTTTCTGGTCCAGATTGACAGCTTTGATATCAAAATGGATAGGTGCGTGCTTTTTGAGGTGTAGCAGGATATCCAGCATGGTGTAGGAGTCTTTTCCGCCAGACAGGCACACCATCACCAAATCGCCGTCTTCAATCATATTAAAATCAGCAATGGCACGCCCGACATCACGACGCAAACTCTTGCGGCTTCGATTGAGTTTTTGCTCGAACACTCTGTCTGGCGTGCTGGCTGCGTTAAAAAAAGACTCGTTGAGCACGTTCCCCACCCTCAAAATATTGCCTATGTTTGGTACTGTCTGACTTTACCCATCGACTCTTATCAATCGACCCATATTAATCGACCCATATCAATCATTTTTAATAAAATGATTGACCGGATTTTGCCATCGCGCGTAACGCATCAGTGGGATGGTATAAAGCACCCAGTTCAGCATACTTGTCTGCCATCTCACAAAACGCTGCCACACCCATGTTATCAATGAAGCGCAAAGCACCGCCGCGGAACCGCGGATAAGCGAGTCCCAGCAACAAGCCCATATCAACCTCAGCCGCTGAACTCACAATGCCATCTTCCAGACAACGGACCGCCTCAAGACACAGCGCCACCATCATACGCTCGCGGATGGCATCATCGCCGATCTCAACGGCTGAGCCGTCATCCTGATTGGCTTGCAGAGGTTTCAAGAATAACAAAATGGCATCATCAAACACTTTTGCGGGTCGCCCACCCGCTGAGGGCTGGTACTGGTAAAAACCTTTGCCATTCTTCTGGCCAAAACTGCCCGCCTCGTAAAGATGATCAATCGCCGTTCGGAAACTGTACTGCATCCGATCAGGAAAGCCATCTGCCATCACCTTCATGCAATGCGAGGCAGTATCAATCCCCACAACGTCCAGCAAATAAGCGGGCCCCATTGGCCAGCCGAAACGCTCCATGACCTGATCAATCACACGGAAATCTGCGCCATCTCGCAGCAACTGACAAAATGCACCAAAGTAGGGGAACAAAATACGGTTCACCAGAAAGCCTGGGCAATCGTTCACCACAATTGGGCTTTTGCCTAGCGACTGCGCATAGGCCACTGTCGTCGCAATCGCCTCAGGGCTGGTTTTTTCACCCTTGATCACTTCAACCAACGGCATTAATGGCACTGGATTAAAGAAGTGCATACCACAGAAATTTTCGGGGCGCTTCAGTGCGCTGGCCAGCAGGCTGATCGAAATGGTTGAAGTATTTGAGGTCAATACGGTGCTTGCCGGTACACATTGTTCAACTTCTGCCAGCACGATCTGCTTGACACGCGGATTCTCGACCACTGCCTCCACAACAATGTCGACCTGCTCAAACCCTTGGTAGCTGAGCGTTGGCGTAATACTGCTTAATACTTTGTCGACTTTAGCCTGATCCATCCGGCCGCGCTCACGCTGTTTGGTCAACAGTTTATTTGCCTCTGACAAACCTAAATCCAGCCCTTGTTGCGCAATATCTTTCATCAGAATCGGCGTGCCACGCAGCGCAGATTGATAAGCGATACCACCGCCCATGATACCAGCACCCATCACTGCAGCACGTTTGACCGGGCGCGCGGTTGCTGAGAGCTTCTTGGCTCGACTTTTCAGAAACTGCTCACTTAAAAACAGTTGCACAAGGTTACCAGCGACTTCACCACGTGCCAGTGTCGCAAACGCCTCGTTTTCAAGCGTCAAGGCGACCGCGCGCGACTGATCAGCGGCCTTCCACATGGCTTCCACTACGGTAACGGCAGCAGGATAATGCGAGCCAGCCCCTTTGTCCGCTCTGGCGAGCCCTTCAGTAAAGACCTGCTTGATGTCGTCGGCCGTCATGGGCAGCGGACCGGTTTTCTGGGCGCGTCTATCCTGAAGATCCAGTTCACCGTTCAAGACCTGCTCAAGTAGGTCTTCCGCAGCATCCTCCAGCATATCGGGTGCAACCACGGCATCAACAGCGCCCTCCGACAGGGCCTGATAGGCGCTGACCTGTTTGCCGGTACGCACCCACTCGATGGCACTCAACGCACTCATCAAACGTGGCGCCCGCACAGTGCCACCAAAACCCGGGCAAATACCCAGATTGACTTCGGGGAATCCGAGCACGGCGGCATCACTGGCCACCCTGAAGTCGGTAGACAGGCACATCTCCAACCCACCCCCTAACGCCATGCCATTGATGGCAGTGACGGTCGGGATCGCCAGATCTTCCACTGCATTAAAAATCTCATTGGTACGCGCCGCCCACTCCAACAATTCCTGTTCACCCAGTTTGAACTTTTCTGTAAATTCCTTGATGTCAGCACCAACCAAAAAGCTGGATTTGGCGCTGACGCACACCAGACCGCGTGCGTCGCTGGCGGCGACTGCAGCAATTGCCTGCGATAATTCTTGTAACATCAGGTTATTAAATACATTAACCACGGAGCCAGGCAGATCAAAAACCAATCGCGCGAATCCTGATGGACGTTTGGTGACCTGAATGGCGATGCCTTGATAAATCATGCCTTTTATGCTCCTGAATGCTTTAAGCCATTGAACTGGCGATTAAAAATATCTCGGCCAACATCTGTCTGACGGGCTGTAACACTCGGTGGTGTACTGCCAAAGCGGCGCATTATACGTGAAGTCACCCGCGCATTTCTTGTGATCTGCAGACAAACCTCATGCCCCAAGTCGCTGCAGGGAATATTCCCCACTGAGCACACGCTGCCACCACTGACGATTTTCTAAATACCACACCACGGTTTTGCGCAAGCCGCTCTCAAAACTTTCTTCCGGCACCCAGCCCAGTTCGCGTTCGATTTTGCTGGCATCAATGGCATAACGCAGGTCGTGACCCGGTCGATCTTTGACAAAGGTGATCAGTTTTTCGTGCGGTGTAACGGGTGACTGAGGATGCAACTCGTCCAACAGCGCACAAATAGCTTTGACCACATCGATGTTCTGCTTTTCGTTATGACCACCAATATTGTAGGTCTCACCCACCTCACCTTCTCTTAGCACTTTGTACAGCGCCCGGGCATGATCCTCAACAAACAGCCAGTCGCGGATTTGCCTGCCATCCCCATAGACTGGCAAGGGTTCGCCATGAATGGCTTTCAGAATAATGTGTGGAATCAGTTTTTCGGGAAAATGATAAGGTCCATAATTGTTGGAGCAGTTGGTCACCATACACGGCAGCCCATAGGTGCGCCGCCAGGCTCTGACCAGATGATCGGAGCTGGCCTTACTGGCAGAATACGGAGAACTGGGGGCATAGGGTGTGGTTTCAGTAAACAGATCCTCGGGCCCTTCCAGGTCACCATACACCTCGTCAGTTGAAATGTGATGGAATCTGAACGCCTGTTTTTCGGCGGCTTCCAAAGCTTCCCAGTACGCACGGACGGCTTGTAACAAGGTATAGGTGCCAACAATATTGGTCTCGATAAAGGCGGCCGGTCCTTCGATTGATCGGTCGACGTGACTTTCTGCCGCCAGATGCATGACCGCCTGAGGTCTGAAATCAGCAAGAATGCGATCCAGTTCAGTACGGTCACAAATATCAGCTTGCTCAAACCGGTAACGCGGGTTAGCGCTGATCGGCGCGAGCGACTCGGTGTTACCGGCGTAGGTAAGCTTGTCCAAATTCAGGACATGATCATCAGTGTGCTGAATAATGTGGCGCACCACGGCAGAACCGATAAATCCGGCACCGCCCGTCACCAGAATCCTGATCGCGTGTTGAGGTTGCATATTGCTCATAAAGTAGTCTCGTACGTCCTTTTATCTGACAACACTAGGTTGTCGAAAACTGATTGTGGAGTGATCTGGCTCAGACACCGATAGTTTAACCGGCACTGGTGCCGGGTACACGTGGCGTCACACACGCTCTTTAAGGAAAGTATCTCAGTTGCCGGGCCCAACGGGCGCCAGATCCCAATATCGGTGGGGCCGAAGATTACCACACCCGGCACGCCTAGCGCTGACGCCAGATGAGATGGGCCGCTGTCATTACCTACAATTTTGCTGCTGATTCTCATCAAGCGAGCCAATTCAAGCAGGCTGAGCTGATTACATAGATCAACATAGCCTGGGTCTGAGTCCTGGTCCTGGTCCGGGTCCGGGTTTGGGTAAGGAGCAAGCGACGGCGCCGACACGGTGATATCGGCACTGAGTTCCAACAACATCTGGGCATTAACAGCTTCATCCGAGCGCCCTGCCCCAATCAAGGCAATTTGATAACCTGCCTTCACAGCCAGACGCGCAAGCTGGACAAAATGATCGGAGGGCCATTGTTTGTAGCCCTTACTGGCGCCAGCGTGCATCAGCATGAGTGGCTTTTTAAAATCGAGACCGCTGTGCACAAGTCTGGCCATCAATTTGCTGTCTGGCGGATCAATCTGCAAGTTCACATAAGCGGGCTTACCTTCAACCGGGATACCCAGGGCCGCAAACACATCTCGAACGCTGTACCAGACAGACTCTTCACCCGGAGGACGCTGGCTACGCGAGATGTCCAGCACCTGATCAAATCCAATGTGATACCGATGAATGGTGCTGCTGACTTTATGGCGCGCGCCCGAGAAATGTGTCAAGCGGTGGCACACAGAGTCTTCTTCGATTGTAAAGGCGAGGTCAGCATTAAATGACCGGATTTGCCTGACACAGCCCAGCCATGCGCGAATCGCTGCCAACTTGGGCGCGCCCGGCAAGAGCGCTTTACGCGGATACCACACCAACTGTGCATTGGGAAATGCCCCGGCAAACAGCTCAGCAAAACTTTCATCCAGCACAATCAGTAGTTGTTTGTTGTGCTGCGCGCACCAACTATCCAGTTGTTGAATCAAACCGCCTGCCAGCAGGAGGTTACCCAAAAACTTGGCGGGATTGATCAATGCAATCCGTTGCGCGTTTGTCATGACAAATGAACAAATCGATCGGACTCGGTCTGGATCGCAAATGAAAATGCAGGCATCGATCTGCCCAGTTCGGCGATGCTTGTCAGGCACTCGATTGACGGGGCAAACAACACAAGCGCTGCCTCATATCTTCCCGCATCCACCAGCTCACTGAGCACCTGCAAAGGCTGGTCACCATCGATATAGTCCAGGCGCTTGCCAGGTTTCGTGCAGTCCTCAATACCCAACACCGGGTTCAACATGTTATCGCGCAAGATACTGACATCCAGATCTTTAACCGGATCAGAAAAACACCACGTCCCGGCTATCGCCGTCATGTGGTACCAATAGCCCGCCAGGTACAAGCCAAATTCGCGCTGTGCGCTAGGGCGGGCATCTGCTGCATCGCGGGCGACACGGATATTAAAAGACTTCTGCAGGCGCTGCAGGAAATCATAGTCATCCATACCATTAATATCCGAAAGCAAACAATGGTAGGGCACAACCCTGATATCGTTGCCGGATCGCAGCTGATCGAGAATGCGCTCAGCGTTGTGTAACTCCAAACTCATTTTTATGCCTTTTTATTTTATAAACAAATAGATAAGATCGAATTATCATTTGCTCTCAAGATTGTAAACCGCATCCCAGGCGGCGTATATTGTCTGCCTCAACACCGCGATTCTGTCCGTATACAAAGTAAACAGTGCGCTCTCACCCGCCTCATTGAGCTGACGTAATACT
>DITX01000203.1:5944-7827 GCA_002422225.1 Gammaproteobacteria bacterium UBA6173 | reverse complement strand
TACGTTCAAATTTACCCTTAGCCACGATATCACCTCTTAAAACAAGTCTGGAAAATTAATAGTCAAAATCAGGATTTGTTCTTGTTGATGATGCCTTCAGCAATATTGTTCGGCACCTCACCATACTTCAGGAATTCCATTGTGTACGTCGCACGACCCTGGCTCATTGAGCGCAGATCTGTTGCGTACCCAAACATCTCAGAGAGCGGCACTTCAGAATTAATGACCTTGCCACTTGGGCTGTCATCCATACCTTGCACCAAGCCGCGACGGCGATTCAAGTCACCCATCACGTCACCCATATTCTCTTCCGGCGTCACAACTTCTACTTTCATGATCGGCTCAAGCAGCGCCGCATCGGCCATCAAAGCGCCTTTTTTCAGCGCCATGGATCCTGCGATCTTGAACGCCATCTCACTAGAGTCGACGTCGTGGTAAGAACCATCAAACACAGTTACTTTCATTGCCAACAGTGGATAACCAGCAAGACAACCGTTTTTCATTTGCTCTTGCACACCCTTGTCAATCGCAGGTATGTATTCGCGCGGGATTACACCACCAACCACTTCGTTAACAAATGTGTACTCTTCATCAGCCGGCAGCGGCTCAAGACGCAACCAGCAGTGACCAAACTGGCCACGACCACCAGATTGCTTGACGTGCTTTCCTTCCACTTCAACTTTCTTGCGGATGGTTTCGCGATACGCTACTTGTGGCTTACCAATGTTAGCTTCAACTCCAAACTCGCGACGCATACGGTCAACAAGTACGTCGAGGTGCAATTCACCCATACCAGAAATAATCGTCTGACCTGATTCCTCGTCAGTTTCAACTCGGAACGACGGATCTTCTTGGGCTAGTTTGCCCAATGCAATACCCATTTTTTCCTGGTCAGCCTTCGTCTTGGGCTCAACAGCCACAGAGATTACAGGATCCGGAAAGTCCATTTTCTCAAGAACAACAATACGGTTTGGGTCACACAGTGTTTCACCCGTGGTCACGTCTTTCAAACCGATGGCTGCTGCAATATCACCGGCAAGCACCTGTTTGATTTCGTCACGGTTGTTAGCGCGCATTTGCACCATACGACCCACACGCTCTTTTTTGCTCTTGACTGAATTGTATACGCCGTCACCGGAGTTCAATGTCCCAGAGTACACGCGGAAGAATGTCAATGTACCAACAAACGGGTCTGTTGCAATTTTGAAAGCCAAGGCAGCGAACGGCGCGTCGTCTTTGGATTCACAAGCAACGATGGAGCCGTCCTCAAGCGTACCCTCAATGTCCTTTACCTCTGTAGGAGAAGGCAGATAGTCAATTACACCATCCAATACTGCCTGCACACCCTTATTCTTGAACGCAGAACCACAGAAAGTCGGAACGATTTCGCTCGCCAGCGTACGCTGACGAATACCAATCTTGATTTCTTCTTCAGTGAGCTCTTCACCTTCAAGGTACTTATTCATGAAGTCTTCATTGGCTTCTGCAGCTGCCTCAACAAGATTCTCACGCCACTTGTCAGCTTCAGCCTGCATGCTGGCAGGAATTTCCTCATATATAACAGAAACGCCCTGATCTTCTTCGCTCCAGACAATGCTCTTCATCTTCACCAGGTCAATTACACCCTTGAAGGTTTCTTCAGCGCCAATCGCAAGCTGCATCGGCACAGGATTTGCGCCCAAGCGTGATTTCACCTGTTTGACAACCTTTAGGAAGTCTGCGCCGGCGCGATCCATCTTGTTAACAAATATCATACGTGGGACCTGATAACGGTTTGCTTGACGCCACACCGTTTCAGTCTGAGGCTGAACACCTGAAGAAGCGCAAAGCACAACAACCGCACCATCAAGCACACGCAGCGAACGCTCAACTTCAATGGTGAA
>DITX01000203.1:0-5904 GCA_002422225.1 Gammaproteobacteria bacterium UBA6173 | reverse complement strand
CGCTCCTGCTCTTGCTCCATCCAATCCATGGTTGCAGCGCCGTCGTGTACTTCACCAATCTTGTGGTTAACGCCGGTATAAAACAGAATTCGCTCAGATGTGGTTGTTTTACCCGCATCAACGTGAGCTACGATTCCGAGATTCCTGTACCGGCTTAAAGGGGTTTTCCTGGCCACTGTCGCACCTATATCTTTATTGATATGAATTAAAAGAAGTTTTTAGAAGCGGTAGTGAGAGAATGCTTTGTTGGCTTCAGCCATACGATGCACGTCTTCACGCTTTTTCACCGCGCTACCGCGCCCCTGCGCAGCATCTGATATTTCGCCTGCGAGACGAAGTGCCATTGATTTCTCGCCACGCTTGCGCGCGTGATCCACCAACCAGCGCATAGCCAGAGCGGCGCGACGCTCAGCACGAACTTCAACTGGAACCTGATAGGTTGCACCACCCACCCTGCGAGATTTCACCTCAACCATCGGTGCAATTGCATCCAGGGCTTTTTCAAAGGTTTCCAGCGCATTCGCGCCATTCTTGGAAACAGTAGCCAGCGCGCCGTATACGATTTTCTCGGCGACCGACTTTTTACCGTCTTCCATTACATGGTTCATAAATTTGGCCAGCACTTTGCTGCCGTATTTTGCATCGGGCAATATTTCTCGTTTTGCCGCTACACGTCTTCTGGGCATAAATCACCTATTCCGTTTCAGGTAATCCGCAATACACATTGGTTTTTGTTCAATGCCACGCGGCCTTACTGGTTAAAAAAATTATCTGCTTACTTATTCTTCGGACGCTTCGCCCCGTACTTGGAACGACCCTGGCGACGTGCTGCCACGCCGGAGGTATCCAAACTACCGCGGATAGTGTGGTAACGCACACCTGGAAGGTCTTTAACACGACCGCCACGAATAAGGATCACGGAGTGCTCTTGCAAATTGTGACCTTCACCGCCGATGTAGGAGGTGACTTCGTATCCATTGGTCAAACGTACACGGCATACTTTACGCAGTGCTGAGTTTGGTTTCTTGGGGGTAGTGGTATAGACGCGGGTGCACACGCCTCTTTTCTGCGGGCAACCTTGCAGAGCAGGAACGTCGCTTTTTGCGACCTTGCTCTGTCTTGGTTTACGAACCAACTGGTTGATAGTTGCCATTCATTACTCCTGGTTTTGTCATATAAATTCAATTACACCGGCGTGAGGAAATTTGCTGCGATTCAAAAATCACAGTTAACTCCATCACCCAGAATAAAGGATGCGAGAGTTTAAAGACCTCGCATCCCGTAGTCAACTTAAATCCGGTGCGTAATATTACCTTACACGCCTGATTTCAACGCCTCAGTCAGCGCTGCTTCGACTTCACTGGCAGTCACTGTCGGGCTTTCTGCAAATGCCCGATTGGCGGCAGCCTGTTTTCGTCGTGCCTCATGGTAAGCAAGCCCGGTACCCGCTGGTATCAATCGACCTACTACAACGTTCTCTTTTAATCCACGTAGGAAATCGCGCTTGCCAGTCACAGCCGCCTCTGTCAAAACTCTGGTTGTCTCCTGGAAGGATGCAGCAGAGATAAAGGATTCTGTTGCCAGCGATGCCTTTGTGATACCCAGCAGCATCCGCTGGAAGTGCGCTTCCACTTTGCCAGCTGTACGCAGCTTGTCGTTTTCCTCAAGCACCTGCGTGATTGTTACCTGCTCGCCACGAATCAATGAAGAATCGCCTGGCTCACTGATTTCAACTTTACGCAGCATCTGACGCACAATCACTTCAATATGTTTGTCGTTGATACGCACGCCTTGCAATCGGTACACTTCCTGAACCTCGTTTACGATGTACTCTGCCAAAGACGGCACACCTTTGAGGCGCAGAATGTCATGTGGTGACGGCGGGCCATCCGATACAGTTTCACCCTTTTCGATGAACTCGCCTTCAAACACGGTCATGTGACGCCATTTTGGTATCAGCGCTTCATAGAACGTGCTGCCATCTGGCATGGTCTCGCCTTCTTTTGGCGTAATAACCAGGCGACGCTTGCCCTTGGTTTCCTTACCGAATGTGACGGTACCGGAAATTTCAGCGAGGATGGCCGGCTCTTTAGGCTTGCGCGCTTCAAACAAGTCAGCAACACGCGGCAGACCACCGGTGATGTCTCGTGTTTTTGAGCCTTCTTGAGGGATGCGCGCAATAACGTCACCCACGTTCAGCTGCTTACCATCCTGCACAGCAATAATTGAGTTTGAAGGCAAGAAGTACACTGCTGGCATGTTGGTACCAGGAATATGTATATCCTTACCATTTGCATCCAGCAGCGTTACTGCAGGGCGCAACTCTTTTGCCGCTGAGGGACGCTCTGCCGGGTCAATAACAGTCAAGCTGGACAGACCCGTGACTTCGTCAGTCTGGCGACGAACAGTCAAACCTTCCTCCATATTGGTGAAAGCAGCGGTTCCTCCCACTTCTGTAATAATCGGGTGCGTGTGCGGATCCCAGGCAGCTACAACCTGACCAGATTCAACTTTGCGGTCAGCATTTAATGTCACTACAGCACCGTAAGGGAGTTTATACTTTTCGCGTTCACGGCCAGCAGTATCATTAACAATCAGCTCACCTGAACGCGATACCACAACCAGACCGCCAGCGGCGTTCTGTACAGTTTTCATATTGTGCAGATGTGCTGTACCTGTGGTACGAACCTGAACGTTATCGGCTGCTGTTGCCCGCGACGCCGCACCACCGATGTGGAAGGTACGCATCGTAAGCTGTGTGCCCGGCTCACCGATTGATTGAGCTGCGATCACACCAATCGCTTCGCCAACGTTCGCCAGATGGCCACGCGCCAGATCACGACCATAGCACTGACGGCAAATACCAAAACGGGTTTCGCACGTAATCGCTGAACGCACGTGTACTTCGTCAATACCACCGATCTCAAGACGATCAACCATCTTTTCGTCCAGCATGGCACCAGCCTCAACGATGACCTCACCGGTAGCCTGGTCGATCACATCTCGGGTCAGCACTCGACCCAGCACTCGCTCGCCCAGTGCAGCAATGATATCGCCGCCCTCGATGATAGGTCGCATAACCAGTCCGTCCTGCGTACCACAGTCTTCCTCTGTGATAACCAGATCCTGGGAAATATCAACCAGGCGACGCGTCAAGTAACCGGAGTTAGCTGTTTTCAACGCGGTATCTGCGAGACCTTTACGCGCACCGTGAGTTGAGGTGAAGTACTGCACAACACTCAAGCCTTCACGGAAGTTCGCAGTAATTGGCGTCTCAATGATGGAGCCATCTGGACGCGCCATCAGACCACGCATACCCGCTAACTGACGAATCTGTGCGGGCGAGCCCCTTGCACCAGAGTCGGCGTAAATATAAACGGAGTTAAACGATTCCTGGCGCTCTTCCTTGCCCTCTTTATTAATGACAGGCTCAGTAGCAAGGCCTTCCATCATCGCCTTGGCGACGAGATCGTTGGCACGTGACCAGATATCGATAACTTTGTTGTACTTCTCGCCCTGGGTCACCAAGCCGGAAGCATACTGGTTTTCGATTTCTTCAACTTCAGACTCAGCCTGACCGATGATACGCGCCTTGGCTTCTGGAATGACGAAGTCATTCACTCCAATAGATGAACCTGACACGGTTGAATAACGGTATCCGGTGTACATCAACTGGTCAGCAAAAATTACCGTCTCTTTCAGGCCTACATTTCGGTAACAGGCGTTGAGAATGCCGGAAATCTGCTTTTTGGTCATTTTCTGGTTGACCATGGCGAACGGCAGTCCGTCGGGCACAATGTCGAACAACAGCACACGGCCTACAGTAGTATCGATCATGCGGCGGATTTTGGTCTTTTCACCAGCATCATTCAAATCAAAGTCATTGATACGCACTTTGATGCGAGCTTGCAGGTGTGCATTGCCAGTGTCATACGCGCGTTTTACTTCAGATTCGTCGGCAAAAATCATGCCTTCGCCTTTGGCATTTACGCGCTCACGAGTCATGTAGTACAGACCCAATACCACGTCCTGAGACGGAACAATGATCGGTTCGCCGTTTGCTGGCGCCAGAATATTGTTCGTAGACATCATCAACGTGCGCGCTTCCAGCTGGGCTTCCAGCGTCAACGGCACGTGAACTGCCATCTGGTCACCGTCAAAGTCAGCGTTATAAGCTGCACACACCAACGGGTGCAGTTGAATGGCTTTACCTTCAATCAGAACCGGCTCGAATGCTTGGATACCAAGTCTGTGCAGCGTTGGTGCACGGTTGAGCATGACGGGGTGTTCGCGGATAACTTCTGCAAGAATATCCCAAACTTCCGGCGTTTCTCTTTCAACCATTTTCTTGGCTGCTTTAATCGTTGTGGCCAGACCACGGCGCTCAAGCTTGCCGAAAATAAACGGTTTGAACAATTCCAGAGCCATCTTTTTGGGCAGGCCACACTGGTGCAGGCGCAAGGTAGGACCTACCACGATCACCGAACGGCCAGAGTAGTCTACGCGCTTACCGAGCAGGTTCTGACGGAAACGACCCTGCTTGCCCTTGAGCATGTNNTCTGACGGAAACGACCCTGCTTACCTTTGATCATGTCTGCCAACGATTTCAGCGGGCGCTTGTTGGAGCCGGTGATGGCACGACCACGACGGCCGTTATCCAGCAGCGCATCCACAGCTTCCTGCAGCATACGTTTTTCGTTACGCACAATAATGTCAGGTGCATTCAAATCGAGCAGGCGCTTCAGACGGTTGTTACGGTTAATCACGCGACGATACAGGTCGTTCAGGTCGGACGTTGCAAAACGACCACCATCCAACGGTACCAACGGACGCAGATCCGGTGGCAGCACTGGCAATACAGTCAATACCATCCACTCAGGCTTGTTGCCTGACTCAGCGAACGCTTCGAGCAACTTCAGACGCTTGGACAGCTTCTTCAGTTTGGTCTCTGAATTGGTCGCAGGAATCTCTTCGCGCAGACGCCCGATCTCGTCATTGATGTCGAGATCACGCATCAGCTGCTGAATCGCTTCAGCACCCATCTTGGCGTCGAATTCGTCACTGAATTCTTCCATGGCTTCGTAGTACTGTTCATCGGTCAGCAACTGACCTTTTTCCAGCGTGGTCATGCCCGGATCAGTCACCACAAATGATTCGAAGTACAAAATACGTTCGATATCGCGAAGTGTCATATCCAACAGCAGACCAATACGTGATGGCAGTGACTTCAGGAACCAGATATGAGCAACCGGACTGGCCAGCTCAATGTGCCCCATGCGCTCACGACGCACTTTCGACAGTGCAACCTCAACGCCACACTTCTCGCAAATCACACCGCGATGCTTGAGACGTTTGTACTTACCGCACAGGCACTCATAGTCCTTTACCGGACCAAAGATTTTTGCGCAGAACAGACCATCACGCTCAGGCTTGAACGTGCGGTAGTTAATGGTTTCTGGCTTTTTGACTTCACCAAATGACCAGGCGCGGATCATTTCCGGCGACGCAAGGCCGATTCGGATTGAGTCAAACTCATCAGATTGTGATTGTGACTTCAGTAATCCCAGCAAGTCTTTCATTCTACTTTCCTCCGCCTGCCGCTCTTCACAGCAGGCATCACAAAATCAGTGATTCGTTAAATGTTGCTTCAGCGAGACCTTACTTTCCGGAGACTTCCAGCTCCATATCAATAGCCAAAGATCTGATCTCTTTCAGCAGTACATTAAACGACTCTGGCATTCCCGGTTCCATGCGGTGATCGCCGTCCACGATGTTCTTGTACATCTTGGTTCGGCCTGCCACGTCGTCAGACTTGACTGTTAACATTTCCTGCAGGGTATACGCTGCACCGTATGCTTCAAGTGCCCACACTTCCATCTCACCGAAGCGCTGACCACCGAACTG
>DITX01000128.1 GCA_002422225.1 Gammaproteobacteria bacterium UBA6173 | reverse complement strand
CAACTTGTCTGGATTCAGGCCTTTCTTATGTTCGAGTTATGGGCCAGCAGTGAGTTGGTATATATGTTGCTTTTCGTTCATTGACATATGGATAAATTTAACTGACTAGCGATATTTGTATATGACAACTGCAACAACCGAGCTAAACAAGACAGCCCTTCACCATTTGCATCTGAAAGCCGGTGCCAGGATGACAGACTTTGCTGGCTGGGAGATGCCCCTGAGTTACGGATCGCAGATCTCGGAACACCTGAGTGTCAGGACCAGTTGTGGCATGTTTGATGTATCACACATGACAGTCACCGATGTCGGCGGCAATGATGCTACCGATTTCCTTCGGTATCTTCTGGCCAATGATGTGGCTCGCCTGACGCAGGCAGGTATGGCGCTATACACTGGCATGCTTAACCAGAGCGGGGGTGTGATTGATGATCTGATTGTATATCGCATGCATCAAGGGTACAGGCTGGTTACTAATTGTGCGACACGGCACAAAGTTCTGTCATGGATCAAGGTTGTGGGCAATGACTACGATATCAGCATCAGAGTGCGCACGAACTTGTCCATTATTGCAGTGCATGGTCCGGATTCGATACCAACCGTTTGTGCAGCGCTGCCTGAGAGCTTTGCCACTGCAATCTATGCTCTGCAGAACTTCCGTAGCGTTGAGTTGGGAGACTGGCTGATTGCCAGAACCGGATACACCGGAGAAAAAGGCGTGGAACTGATTTTGCCTCATGCAGATGCAGAGTTGATCTGGCAATCTCTTGCGGCAGCTGGGGTCTCGCCCGTGGGACTGGCTGCACGCGATACACTCCGTTTGGAAGCCGGTATGAACCTGTATGGCAAGGACATGGATGAGTCGGTATCTCCGCTGTCTGCCAATATGGCGCGCACCATAGCATGGGAGTCTGAGGACAGGAATTTTGTGGGACGCATGGCACTAATACAGTTAATGGCAGAAGGTGTCGGCGAGGAATTGGTTGGCATTGCTTATCACGGACGCGGTGTCATGCGCGACGGATATCGCGTGATCACAGATGCAGGCGAAGGGGTTATTTCAAGTGGTGGTTTCTCACCAACTTTGTCGCATTCAATCGCGCTTGCCCGTGTGCCCGTCGGGAGCAGCCGTTGCCAGGTCTTGATGCGCGGCGCTTTGCAGCCAGCCGAACTTGTCAAGCCGAATTTTGTCCGGTTCGGAAAACGAATTTACTAAACCCGATTGGCCCCATTAACAGAGGATATGAAATCACCGTGACCACACAAGCAAGCAAGCTCAGGTATTCAAAGACCCATGAGTGGGTGCAGGTAACAGGAGATGACGACTCAGTAGTCGTTGGAGTCAGCGATTACGCACAGAGTCTGCTGGGCGACGTGGTGTTTGTCGAGTTAGTGGCGTCTGGCACCAAAGTTTCGCGTGGCCAGAGTATAGCGGTGATTGAATCGGTCAAATCGGCGTCTGACGTCTATGCGCCAGTATCCGGCGTGATTGTCGAGACCAACAACAGTGTCGTGAGTTCTCCGGAACTGATTAATACATCCGCCCTTGATGCCGGATGGATGTTCCGTATCAAACTGGATGATGCGACAGAACTTGATGGTCTGATGGACGAGGAGGCGTATCAGAATGAGTACGATTCTGCACTTTCATAACTGGCACGAAACCAGCGAGGCTGCCAAATCGCTTGCACTGACACAGCTTGAGCATTCAGGCGAGTTTATTGGACGTCATATAGGCCCGGATGCATTTGATCAGCAGCAGATGTTGCTGGAGGTTGGCTACGAGTCACTGGAAGCGCTGGTGGCGGCTACTGTGCCAGCTAACATCCGCCTGACCAGTGCGCTTGACCTTCCGTCGCCAATTACAGAAGGCGATGCACTGGAGAGGCTGAAGACTCTGGTAGCCGATGATGCACCAAAGCGCTCATTTATAGGCATGGGATATTACCCTTGCAAAACACCGCTCGTCATTCAGCGCAATGTGCTGGAAAACCCGGGTTGGTATACCGCCTATACGCCTTACCAGCCCGAAATATCGCAAGGGCGCCTGGAGTGCCTGCTCAATTTCCAGCAGATGATCCTGGACATGACAGCGATGGATATTGCCAATGCCTCGTTACTGGATGAAGCAACAGCCGCCGCTGAGGGAATGGCTCTTGCCCGTCGTGTGGCCGCCAACCGCAGCAGTAATACTTTTTTTGTGGATAAAAACTGTTTTCCGCAAACAATAGATGTAATCCGCACACGGGCGCGGGGTTTTGGTATTGATATTGTAGTCGATGAGCTGAGTACCTTACCGCAGCATGATGTATTTGGCATGATAATTCAGTATCCAGGCAACACTGGTCAAGTGACAGACCTGAAGCCCATTATCGACGCTGTTCACGAACATGGCGGTATTGCGGTGGTGGCAGCCGACCTGCTGAGCCTGGCGTTGTTAAAACCTCCCGGCGAAATGGGTGCTGATGTAGTGGTCGGTAGCACTCAGCGTTTTGGTGTACCCATGGGTTATGGTGGCCCGCATGCCGCTTTTTTTGCGGTGCGCGACGACTATAAGCGATCGGTGCCGGGGCGCATCATTGGCGTGTCAGTTGACTCCCGCGGCAAACTGGGTTTGCGCATGGCGTTGCAAACCCGCGAGCAGCACATTCGCCGTGAGCGTGCCAACAGCAATATCTGCACCTCGCAGGTTTTATTGGCCAATGTGGCTGTGTTGTACGCAATGTACCACGGGCCCGAGGGTGTAAGACGCATCGCTGAACGCGTGTACAGACTAACCAGTATTCTGGCTCAGGGCCTCATCGACATTGGCGTGGCGCCTTACAATACAACCTGGTTTGATACACTGACGCTGCGATTTGATGCCCGGGATGGTGATGCAGTTATGCAAAGAGCGAAGGAGGCTGATATCAATCTGAGGCTGGACTGCCCCGCGGGTACACAAGTCGGAGTCAGTCTGGACGAATGCAGCACCATTGCTGACGTGACGCGGCTCTGGTACGTGCTGTCAGGGGAGCGTGCCAAAAATCTGTCCGTGTCGGTATTGGACTCGCAGATTGTCACGCAAGGGGTGACAGGTGGCATTCCCTCTGTGATGGCTCGCAAGTCGGCCTACCTGCAGCATGCTTTTTTTAATAGCTACCACAGCGAAACCGAGATGATGCGTTATCTGCGTCGCCTTGAGGGACGCGATATTGCTCTCAACCATTCCATGATCGCGTTGGGCTCCTGCACCATGAAACTCAATGCCGCTGCCGAGATGACACCGATACTTTGGCCGGAGTTCAGCCTGCCACACCCGTTTGTACCACCAGAACAGGTGCTGGGCTATTTGGCCATGATTGCTGAACTGGAATCGATGCTGGCTGAGATCACTGGGTTTCACACGGTGAGCATGCAGCCAAATTCGGGAGCGCAAGGTGAGTATGCCGGGCTGTTGACCATAAGAAGGTATCTGGACAGCATTGATCAGCAATATCGTGACATTTGTCTCATTCCGCAATCTGCACATGGCACAAATCCGGCAAGTGCGCAGATGATTGGTATGAAAGTTGTAATTGTTGAATGCGATGACGAAGGCAATATTGATACAGACGACCTGCGTGAGAAAGTAGCAGAGTTCGGCCCCAGCGTGGCGGCGCTGATGCTTACCTATCCGTCGACACATGGTGTTTATGAAGTTTCTGTGAAAGAAGTGTGCCGGATAGTTCATGCGTGTGGTGGTCAGGTCTACATGGATGGTGCCAATATGAACGCGCAGGTGGCGGTCACGCGACCGGGGAATATTGGCGCCGATGTCGCCCACGTGAATTTGCACAAAACCTTTTGCATTCCTCATGGCGGTGGCGGGCCCGGAATGGGACCAATCGGTGTCAAGAAACATCTGGTACCTTTTTTGCCGGATCATTGTGTGGTGTCGTCAGGCAAAAGCTGGATCGGTAACACAGCAGTCTCTGCTGCACCTTGGGGCAGCGCAAGCATTCTTCCAATATCGTGGATGTATATCAGCATGATGGGAGCAGAGGGTTTGTTGCAGGCAACGCAGGTGGCAATTCTGAATGCCAACTATATTGCCAGCCGCCTGTCCGGCCATTATCCAATTCTGTATACCGGAAATAAGGGCCTGGTCGCACACGAATGTATCGTGGATCTGAGAGGACTAAAATCCAGTTCTGGCGTGACTGATGAGGATGTCGCCAAGCGGTTGATGGACTTCGGTTTCCACGCGCCCACCATGTCCTTCCCGGTAGCTGGCACGCTGATGATAGAGCCCACTGAAAGTGAATCCTTGGCGGAGATTGATCGTTTCATCGATGCCATGCTCACCATACGCGAAGAAATTGCTTCGATTGAGCGCGGGGACATGTCCCGTGACAACAATCCGTTGAAGAATGCGCCCCATACTTTGGCGGACATCATGGATGAAAACTGGAACAAGCCCTACAGCAAAGCGCAGGCAGTCTTCCCTTTACCATGGCTACTTGAGAATAAATACTGGCCGCCGGTGAATCGGATCAACAATGTTCATGGAGATCGGGTGCTGCTATGCAGCTGTCCGGATACAGATGTCTATCGCTGATAACGTAGCCACCGATCATCTGTCCTGGCGGCAGGGTAAATTGCCTTCCTTGTCAGGCCGGGCGATCATGTTCAGAGAATCGATTTCTGTGCTCGACATGTTTAAAGTGGGTGTAGGCCCAAGCAGTTCACACACATTGGGACCCTGGGTCGCCGCGCGACGTTTTGTGGCAAAAATCTTGTCAGCCAACCTCCGTGTTCAACATGTGCGGGTTCACCTGTACGGCTCTCTGGCCAAGACCGGAAAGGGTCATGGTGCTGATCTTGCCATCCTGCTGGGGCTAGCTGACGAGGATCCGGTAACATTTAATCTGGACAGTCTGCACAGCTTTCTTGCCAGCATTCATCGGCAAAAAAACATCAACTTTGGTGGTGTACAGACGCTGGAATTTGATCCATATACTGATCTCATATTCTGCTATGATGAGTCACTGCCCCTGCACCCTAATGGTATGCGATTTGAAGCGCAATTTGACAGCGGTACATCGGTATCGGAAGTCTATTATTCAACTGGCGGCGGGTTTGTCAGTCATGAAAAAGAAATGGATCAACAAAGCAGCACTCTGGTACTACTGCCATACCCCATAGAGTGCGCTGCAGATTTGTCTGACTGGTGCCGCAGCAGCGGACAGTCAATCTCTAGAGTGGTGGCGGAAAACGAAAGCGCGTGGCGAAGTACGGAGGCGACCCGGCACCAGGTGTTGGCTATCTGGCATGTGATGAGGGACTGCATTTACCAAGGTTGCCATACGAGTGGTGAGCTGCCCGGCGGGCTACATGTTGAGCGCCGCGCCTGCGGGATTAATCAGCGTCTTTTAAAGGCAGTTCCTTGCCCTGACTATGACAGCTGGTGTGACGCTATAGCCAAAGGTGGGCAAAGTTTTGCGTATACACTGGACTGGCTAAGCTGCTTTGCGCTGGCCGTGAATGAACAGAATGCTACATTCGGACGGATAGTGACTGCGCCAACTAACGGTGCGGCCGGTGTGATACCTGCGGTTCTGCAGTACATGTTGATATTTGATGCCCCTGCCGATTGCGATACCGCGGTATTGAATTTCCTGCTGACCGCCTCTGAAATTGGCTGTTTATTCAAAAAAAGAGCCACTATTTCAGCGGCGATGGGAGGGTGTCAGGCGGAGATTGGTGTGTCATCTGCCATGGCGGCAGCGGCATTAACAGAGTACCGTGGCGGCAGTGTCGGACAATGCCTGATGGCAGCTGAAATTGCCATGGAACATCATTTGGGAATGACCTGCGATCCGGTAGGCGGGCTGGTGCAAGTGCCCTGTATTGAACGCAATGTTATGGGGGCTATCAAGGCGGTAACCGCCAGTCAGTTGGCTTTGTTCGGCAATCCGGATAAAGCACGTGTGTCGCTGGATGCAGTAATACACACAATGTGGGAAACCGCTCAGGATATGAATCACAAATATAAGGAGACGTCTGAGGGTGGTCTGGCAACCGTGATTCCCACCAGTCTAAGCGAGTGTTGAAACCCCGGAAATCTACCCAAAGTTAAAATGCCGAACCTCAATACAGTTGGCCTGAGTAAAAAGGAGGGTTACGATTCCTTGTGTCACTAACAGGCCGTTGAAAAATTTATGCAGAGGAGACAATAGTGCTCATTGAATGGGTTATTGGACAAATGCCGTCGTTATTTAGGGGAAAGGCGGAGGTGGTTGGTGCGGAATTCGCCGGCTATCCAAGCCTCGCGAAGTAGCTCAAAGCTACCCTTGGGGAGATTCTTCACGGCAGGGGCAAGGTCTGAGTCGATAAGTTGCTGCATTTTAATGTGCGCCTTGGCCTCAAGCCGTCCTGATCTCATCAATCAGATCAGGGTGACGATCCAGTAACTTAAGCAGTTTGATCAAGGCCAGCGGCGGTTTGGTCTTTCCATTCTCATAGCGCGAAAAGGCATTGATGCCACCTCCAAAAATTTCAGCGGCCTGCCGCTGGTCAAGGTTGAGTTTTTTGCGCACCGTGACGATAAAAGCCGGATCAACAATCGCCGCATTGACCTGTCTGGAAAAGGCGCTCATGTCACGCATCACCCGATTGGATTCACTTGCATCAAGGATGGATTCTGAGCAAGCCGGGCAGAAATCGCCCGTCACTGCAGCGATGATGGTAGTCTCGCCTTTGTAGGTATAGGGCAAGTCACGTGTGTCGTGGATCAGTTCTGCTGTACCACAAACCGGGCACTTCATCGTCATAGCTCCTTGAAGGACACAATTAACAAATCGTCAACAACCGTCAATTTAAGGTACACACCACCCACCTGAATGACAGGGCGGTATACGTCCTGCCATGATGTATGATCGGCATAGGTGGTCATGCTCTTGTAGAAATCCCTTGATGTCAGCGCTATCACAATATCGAGGATGTCTGAGAAGGTCAGCCCCAACTCACTCGCGCCGGTTCGCGCGGCGTGTGTGGTACGTACTTTGCCCGCTATTGCAAGCGCCTGCACCACCGTTAACTTATGGTGGGGAGTATGTTTCTCCATGGATTGAATTTAACCTTGTTGGTTATGTTTGGCAAGTTGGTTAATGGAGTGGCGCGGACATCAGGCGATCAACCTTGTATTTGAAAGATCAATGTAAGCAATGGGATGGACTCCTCC
>DITX01000067.1 GCA_002422225.1 Gammaproteobacteria bacterium UBA6173 | reverse complement strand
GCTAATGACTCCAGCAGTTGCGCGGGAGCAGGTTTGGGGGCCTGTCTGACTTTAACACTGTCAAACATCACGTTAACTTCATCAAGTGCCTGCAACACCACGTCCATCAATGCGGGTGACACTTGTTGCTTGCCATTGCGCAGGATGTCAAACAGATTTTCTGTCACGTGGCAGCAGTCAACCATGGCGCCGAGTTGCAGAAAACCGGCGCCTCCCTTTACGGTGTGGAAACCGCGAAAGATTGCATTGAGCAGATTTTTATCATCTGGTTGTTTTTCAAGCTGAACCAGTTGTTCAGAGAGTAGTTCAAGAATTTCTCCGGCTTCCACCAGAAAATCCTCAAGAATCTCTTCATCATCAAAAAAGCTCATAGTGCGACTCTCAATATGGTCAACTGCGGTCAAAAACCCAGGCTAGACAATAACTCGTCAACATCGTCCTGCCCGGATACCACATCCTTTTTGGATGCGGTGCTCATTTGTGGGCCTTCAGCTTTGATNNGCTTCGACGTTACTGGCAATTTTGACCAGGCGAACCAAGCTCTTTTCAACATCACTGACCAGATCGATGACGCGCTTGATAACTTGCCCACTCAAATCCTGGTATCCCTGAGCCATCAAAATATCGGTCAGTCGACTATGAATGCCCTGCCCGTCACTGGCCACTTTTGCCAGATACGATTCGACCCGAGCAAAAAGAGCAGCCTGTTCGTCGGTCATTGTTGATTGATTGGCAGCAAAAACTTGCCAGTCTTGTTTAAGTCCCTTACCGCTATCAACAAGATTCTGGATGATAGGCGTTGCTTCATCTACGCGATCCATGGTTAGGTTGGCAGCGTCTTCGGTCATTTTAATGACGTAGTTCAACCTGCTGCGCGCATCTGCCATTTCGGAAAGTTCGTGTTCAACTTTTGCTGATGCGTGCAGACCGATATCAAGGTGAAAGTCGCGCAGCGCATTGTGCAAGGCACGAGTGAGTCGACCCACTTCGTGATACAAGGTCTCGTCACGTGTCAGATTGATCTGGCGAATCAGTTCGCTGGCAGATGCAAGGTCATTGCCTTCAAGACTCGCCATCAGTGCGCGGGTACGATCGCGCAATGCAGTCGTGAAATTCTCGGCTGCCTGATCGGCAATGTCCATCAAACTCATATCTTGTGATGTTGGCATTGGCCTTCCCTCAGCTTGCAGCTTCAATGCGTTCAAAGATTTTTTCGATCTTCTCTTGCAAAGCGGCAGCGGTGAAAGGTTTTACGACATAACCATTAACACCTGCTTGGGCGGCGGCAATAATCTGATCGCGTTTGGCTTCTGCGGTGACCATCAAAATTGGCAAGGTCTTGAGTTTGTCGCTGGCACGACAGGCTACAAGTAATTCAATACCCGTCATGCCTGGCATATTCCAGTCTGTGATCAGGAAATCGAAACTACCTTTTTCAAGCATCGGCAATGCTGAACTGCCATCGTCTGCTTCAGCAGTATTGGTAAATCCGAGATCTCTCAACAGATTTTTGATAATACGGCGCATTGTTGAGAAGTCGTCAACAATGAGAATTTTCATGTTTTTGTCCAAAACCGCCTCCAGCTTATAGGTTCATTTGGGGTACAGATATCGGTAAAAGCTGTTTCCCCAACAGGTTATCGCTTGAAATACTAAAAAATTTAGGCTTAACAGAGAAAATAAATCGGGAGAGGTATTATGTGCGGGCGCAAGCGAGATCGCGACAGGTATCTGATAGGTGTTATTTCCATTCCTGCAGACGTGACCTTAACCTCAGTGCTGCCTGGCTGTGGATCTGACTGACGCGCGATTCACTCACGCCCAGCACTTCTCCGATTTCCTTGAGATTGAGTTCGTCATCGTAGTAAAGCGATAACACCAGCTTTTCCCGCTCAGGAAGGCCTTCAATTGCCTGCGCAAGATGATACTTGAACGACTCCTCCTGAAGCTCTTCAGAAGGCCCCGCGATCTCCTCATTCACCGATTCCAACACGGAATCGCCGCCGCTTTCAGTCAAATCATCAAAGCTGAACAGGCGACTGCCACTCGCATCCTGCAAAATGTTGTGGTAAGACTCAAGATCAATACCCAGTTCCTCGGCAACTTCGTGATCTTTGGCATCAGTCCCTGTTCGGGACTCAACGGTGCGCACGGCATCAGCAACTTCGCGCGATTTGCGATGAACAGATCTGGGTGCCCAATCGCCACGCCTGATTTCATCGAGCATGGCGCCACGAATACGAATGCCCGCATAGGTCTCAAAACTGGCACCTTTACTGACATCATATTTTCTGGCGGCTTCAAGCAGGCCAATCATACCGGATTGCACAAGGTCGTCTAACTGAACACTGGATGGCATGCGCATCAACAGGTGATGGGCAATACGTTTTACTAAGGGTGCGTGCAATATGACAACATCAGACATGGAGTCCGACTGCACCTGTTGATACAGGGAGGCGCCACTTGATGCTGTCATAAACACCCTCTCAGGGATTTTGTGGGTCGCTCAAGCCACCCTGATTCATTGATATTGCTGTCACATTGAATGGGTAACATCAAAGCGTACTCTGCACCAGTCTTTCTACAAAAAACTCTAATTGCCCGCTCGCCTCTGTCCGGACCGGCCACAGACTGATAGTTCGCGACAAGCGCCGGTAGGCTTCTGAAGCCTTACTGCCTGGGTAGGCTTCCAGCAGAGGCTTTTGTCTTTGTGACGCTTTACGCACATTATCGTCAAAGGGGATGTCACCTGCATATCTGAGATTGACGTCCAGAAATCGACTGGCAACCGCAGAAAAGCGATTAAACAGATTTTGGCCTTCATCAGGTGTTCGTGTCATGTTTGCCAAAATACGGAAGTCACGCAACTGGCAATCCCGATGCAGCAACTTTATCAATGCATACGCATCAGTCATCGACGATGGTTCGTCGCAAACAACCACCAACACCTCTTGCGCGGCCCTTACAAAACTGACCACTGAATCTGAAATGCCTGCAGCGGTATCAATGACCAATACATCCAATACCTCAGCTAACTCACTGAAGGCACTTATAATACCAGCATGTTGACCGGGTCCCATACTGACCAGCGACTGCACACCAGATGAGGCTGGAATGACCTTGATGCCATTGGTCTCGATTAAAATATCAGCGAGGCCACAATCTCCTTTGAGTACATCTTCAATGGTTCTTTGTGCCTTGATACCTAACAAAATATCGACGTTAGCGAGGCCCAGATCCGCGTCCATCAATACAACCCGTTTGCCCAATTGGGCAAGTCCAATGCTCAAATTCACGGAAATGCTGGTTTTGCCAACGCCTCCTTTGCCGCCAGTGACAGCAAGCACTTGTATGGGATGCATCCCAACACTCTCCAGATCAGTCAGATCGTTGACCCACGATCAACAGTTATTCAATGTTTCAGTCTAAATTGACGCCCTACGACGGAGCTCGGGTGTAATTGGGGATTGACCACCATATTCCGTCATCATGCGTTCGCGTTCAACTGGCACTTCTGCCTGCGCTCTGCCAAGCGCAACTGCACGCCTCACCAAAGCAGTCGCCTGCGCGACTGCAATATCGTCGGGGATTGCTTGGCCAAATGTTTCGTAGGCGACTGGCAATTTTTGCTCAATGGCCAGCGCCATTGCATCACCCAGCACACAGGCTTCATCCATGTGTGTGAGAATACACGCAGAAATCCCTGCCGTCGAACAGGTTTTCCAGGCGGAGCGCAAAACCTGAGCTTGGCTGGTGACGGGGAGAACCAGCCATTTCTGCAGGTTTATGACGCTGCGCAACATGGCAAGCTGTCGCTGTTGTTCCGGGTGTCCGGCTGGCAAGCCTGCGGTATCAATCAGAATCAGTTTTTTGTGGCTCAATCCAGCCAAGGTTTCTTGCAGGGTATGCTGTTCATCAACAACTTTGACGGTCACGCCCAGAATCCTTCCCAGCGTGCGGAGCTGTTCGTGTGCCGCAAGTCTGAAACTGTCAGTTGTCACTAAAGCTACACTGTCTGCGCCATTTTGCAAAACATAACGGGTGGCCAGTTTGGCAATCGTGGTGGTTTTTCCAGCACCGGTTGGCCCAACGAATGCAAACCTGCCGCCGTCTTGAACGGGATCGTTGCCCAGCACTGGAATGGTTTTGACCAAGGCTGCGAGTACCTGCTTCCAGTTCTGGTCAATGGTTTTTCCGTTGCCTGCTTTGTCAACTAATTGACGTGTCAGAAAACCGGGAATGCCCATCGCTGTCAGTCGCTCCCAGACTACGGCTTGTGCAGGCGATCTATTTGAAAATTGCTCCCATGCCAGACCGTTGATACGTTGCTGCAACAAGGTACGTATGCTGTGCAATTCTGAGCGCATCGCGCCGAACTCTGCCTTGCTGACGTTCCCGTCAGCAGATTTGGCCGCAGAGGCAACTGGTTTGGCAAGCGGCGCGGCCGGTGCCAGTGTCGCTATCACTTCCACACCACCGGCTGGCAAGCTGCGACTGGACAGAATGGCCGCATCATCGCCTAGCTCATCCCTGACCTGCATCATCGCCTGACGCATGTCTTTTGCCTGTATTTTTTTCAGTTGCATGATATTTTCCTTTTGACCTACTGACCGATGGTCGCAACGATGGTGATCTGTTTGTTATCTGGTATTTCTTGATACGAAAGCACTTTGATGCCGCTTAAGGTGAAGCGTACAAAACGCGACAACAACGGTCTGAGCGGTGCTCCAACCAGTAATACTGCTGGGTTGCCGGCAATTTCCTGCCGCTGCGCGGCCTGAACCAATGCTTGCTGTAATCGCTCTGCAATACCGGGTTCTATGACAACGCTGTCATCTGAACTTGCCGCATCTGCATGTTGTGACGACTGCTGTACTGCTTTAAGCAAAATCTGTTCCAGCTGTGGGTCAAGTGTCATCACTGGCAATTCTGCGCGGGTGCCATAGATGCCCTGAATGATCACCCGCGCCAGTGCAACACGCACCGCAGAGGTCAATGACACCGAGTCCATGGTCTTTGACGATGTCACTGCAAGTGCTTCACCGATGCTGCGCATATCTTTGACGGGGATACCCTCTTGCAGCAGGTTTTGCAGGACTTTGCGCAGAATATTGGGATTGATGAGTGTTGGTAATTCTTCTGCCAGTTTTTTGGAAGTTTTGCCAAGCATGGCCAACAGCTCATGAACTTCATCGTGTCCCAACAGTTCATGCGCGTGTTTTTGCAGTAAGGTATTCATGTGTGTTGCCACAACCGTGCTGGCATCTACAACGGTGTATCCAAGCGCCTGAACGTGCTCACGTTGACTCGGTTCTATCCAGATTGCTTCTAGGCCAAACGCCGGATCTTTGGCGGAAATGCCTTGCGCTCTGCCATAAACCTGTCCTGGATTGATTGCCATCTCTCGTTCCGGATAAATCTCGGCGCCTCCGATATTTACACCCATCAGATTGATGCGATATTCATTGGGTTGCAGATCGAGGTTGTCGCGAATATGGACCGACGGCACCAGAAAACCGAGATCCTGAGAGAGTTTCTTACGGATGCCTTTGATGCGACCAAGCAGTTGGCCGCCCTGGTTTTTGTCCACCAAGGGGATAAGCCGGTATCCCACCTCCAGGCCAACCACATCAACAGGTGTTACATCACTCCAACCCAGTTCCTGCTCCGTTGCTTTGGTTTTGGCCTCTTGTGCCGCCTTCTCTGCAATAACTTGTTCTGGTGG
>DITX01000051.1:1096-4156 GCA_002422225.1 Gammaproteobacteria bacterium UBA6173 | reverse complement strand
CCATCGAAGCGGTTCTTGCGGGCGACTTCGATAAATTGCCGCAAGCCGCGTCTGGACTATGGGTGGTACCCAATCTTGAGCGATTTTTTCTGCGCCACGCCAACGGGCTCGATCTGGTTCGTGAATTGCTAAATCGGCTGCATTCATCGTCGGGAGGGAAGTATCTGCTGGGGTGTGACAGTTGGTCTTGGAGCTATCTGAACCGGGTGTGCGGGACCTCTTTCTCCAGTGCTCTGACGTTGCAGGCATTTGATGCTCGCTGCCTGGAGCGTCTTATTCTCGGTATGACTCAGCTTCAGGACAGCCAAAGGATCTGTTTTGTCAATGCACAAAATGGCCACAACATCTTGACTGTTCCTGGGGGGATCGGTGACTCGGGGCTTGCGCTTGAGCATCTGGCGTCCCATTGCAGAGGCAATGTGGCGACTGCGGTGACGTATTGGCGCGAGTCTCTGCGCTCTACAAGGCCTGAAGCTCAAACTGCAGATGAAACTGCCCCTGTTGTTCTGGTTGGTGCAGGTCAGGATGTCGAGCGCCAGATCTGGGTGACAAGCCTATTGCCACACACTGCAATGCCTGCTGGCAAGGACGAAGATGCGCTGTTGCTGCTGCACTGCCTGTTGTTGCATGGAGGCTTGAGCACACCGCTGCTTGCATTGGCAATGCCTGTCTCCTCAAACCGAGTAGATTCACTGATCGAGAGGATGCGCCAGATGGGCTTGTTGCACGAACTCGACGGTGTCTGGCAGGTGCGTCCACTGGCGTATGCTGCAGTTCGTGAAATCCTCGTTGGCCATGACTATCTGGTCGACGATTTCTAGGATGGATGCATTCATGACAGATGGCATATCCCTTTCCGAGATTTTATTGCCGCTGGGCTCGGGCGATCTGATTGAACTCGTCATGATTGTCTTGCTCGCTGTTGTTCTGACCACCCTGGTTCAGCACGTCTTCAGTTGGTTGGCCAATCGTCTTGCGAGCAGAGCTCGACTGATGATGCTTTCCTCCGTTCCAGTTATTCGGCTGGTTATTGTCGTTTGGGCCGTGACGCTGATTGTTCCGAGACTGGTCGAGCCTTCCCTGCAGAATATGGCCGTTCTGCTGGGAACCATTGGGTTGGCGATTGGATTTGCGCTGAAAGATTATGTCAGCAGCCTGATCGCAGGCGTGGTCGCCGTGGGTGAGCAAAACTACCGCAACGGTGACTGGGTTCGGATCGGCGACGTTTATGGAGAGGTGCGCAAAGTCGGGTTGCGAACACTGGAGATCGTGACGCCGGACAATGATCGGGTGCTGATGCCGCATCAGCAGCTTTGGACTCAGCCTGTTCATAACGCCAATAATGGAGAGGCGCGACTGCAGTGTGTGGCGGATTTCTACTTACATCCAGCGCACGATGGGCACGCTGTATGCCGGGTGCTGGAGGACGTCGCACTCACCAGCCCATACCTGTACTTTGAGGAACCGATTGCCGTTATTGCCCACGAAAAGCCATGGGGTACACACTATCGCATCAGGGCGTTTCCCCTTGACAGTGCTCAGCAGTTCCGCTTTGTGACCGATCTGACAGTGAGAGGGCGCGCTGCATTGCAGGCGCTGGATGTTCAGTTCACCGTCATGCCAGCAGTTTTTAGTGAACGTGAGTATCGACACAATTTGCTTTGATACCTGTCGAAAATTTTGTGGTTTTCATTTCTGAAATGTCGTATTGTCTCTGGAAAAGGATACGGATAAGGTGCGCCATGTTTATCAGGGCCGCAAGAATTTTCGAAGATAAGGCGCGAGCGACGGGGTGTTTTCAGGTATTCAGACGCTTGTCAGTGACTCAGATCATTCGAGCAACGTCCGCTCGTCCACTTTTTGCCTTTCTTGTAACATGCGGGGCCATGGTGGGATCGGGTGCAGCGCTGGCAGCTGATGGACTGTCGCCAGTCTATGCCCAAGTGTTGGCATCCACATCGGATACAGAGCAATGGGGGCAGATGTTTGGGCCCGTGTTGCGTGCGCTCGAGAACACGATGGCCGAACTGTCTGCCATCTCAGACACTGTCGAGCAATGGGCAGGTAGCATCGGATTTACAAAAGATGGCGTTGTCAGCGAGCTAACGCGACTGTTATCCAAAGTCGGCGACCAGGTGAGTGTGCTGTGGCAGCATGTTGAGAAAAATCTGTTGCCCGCCACCAAAACCTGATCTAGAGCACGGCGCGCCTGCATTATCGATGATTCTCTTTGCCAAAGTGACTGCCTTGCGTGTTTAGTGCTCCGCTTCAGTTGACGGCGCCAAGACAAAATCGATTTCTTCCCGACTCCTTGGCTTGGTACAACGCGGCGTCCGCGGCTGCGATGAGACAGGCGCAGGCATCGTCGCGCCGAGCGATGGTACTCACGCCACCTACGCTGATCGTGACGTGTTGTGTCACGTCCGAGTTTTTATGCGGAATTTTCAAGGCGGCCACGGAATCAATGATGGCTTTCGCAATCAGCTCAACGCCTTTCGCATCGGTGCCGGGTAGAATGATCGCGAGCTCTTCACCGCCATAGCGGGCGAGCAGATCCGTTTTACGAAGCAGGCTGGAGCCAACGGCCTTCGCGATGGCTTTCAGACAGTCGTCCCCCGCCTGGTGTCCATAAGTGTCGTTAAATCGCTTGAAAAAATCGACATCGATCATCAATAATCCAAGGGGCTCCGACTGTCGATGGGAATGGGCACAGGCCAGCGCGATCTGCTCATCAAAATAGCCCCGGTTGGCAATTTGAAGCAAACCATCGGTGTGGGAGAATGCTTCAAGCTGACGGTTCGCTTCACGCAATTCGGTATTGGTAAGCGCAAGCTCTCGTGTTCGTTGGCGAACTCGCTCTTCGAGCCGCATGTTGGCGCTCGCCAGCTCGGAGTTCTGGATCGACAGGACCTGATACAGCTTGTTGATCATCTTGAGCAGCACCTGGGTGCTGTTGTCATGAGCCGACGCCTCGAGTTGCCAGGCGTGCGCTGCATCCATTCCTTCGCGAATTCTGCGAATCTGTCGGACAAGCGACTGATCGACGCCCAGGATATGCAT